>NZ_JBXWRL010000006.1:0-149803 GCF_059612885.1 Ruegeria sp. YKSD179
AGGGCCGGATCCGCCCTTTACAGCATTTAAAAATGAATGTCTGTTTTGTTACGGAGCAGACATTCAGGTAACCTTTGGGTGCCGCATTGCCGCAAATGGCAGGTTTGTCCGGCACCGCAAAGTCGACATAGAGCGAATTCACTGAACGTTGGCATTGGGCTAAAATTGCCGAATGCTGCAAGTCGCACAAATGGCTGCTATTCAATCTTGGCGGTAAGCCGTTTGGCTAAGATGCCGATTAGGAACACGGACATGACGAGAAACACAGCGCCAAACATCCAAGCCGTGGGTGTGGAGTAGACCTCAGCAATAGCGCCGGCCAAAATCAGGCCCAAAGCTGCTCCAAGTTGTTGTATCAGCGATCTAAGAGACAGCATTGTAGATCTCTGGCTGTTTTCTACGCATCTATGAAGAATACTGCTGGCTGGCGTTTCAGAAACACCAAGGACAACGGAATAGATGATGAAAACCGTCACAAAGCCGACGATACTGTCCTGTAAAGCCAATGCGATCTGAACGCCCGCCATGCAAGCAAAAGCCGCCGCAAGTGCAATTGCGTGCCGCCGTCTGAAAATCCGACTGATGTAAGGGGACAGCGACGCGCCGAAAGCTATTGAGAAGAAATAGGCAGCGGTCAGGATACCAATGATAGTGTTTTCATAGCCTTCCTCCAACATTGGCTTGGCATGGGTCGGCCAAATCACCTCGACTGGATTGGTCGCCATTAGGAAAAACGCCAGCGCTGCCAAAAGTACCGACAACGCCGGATGTCTCAATGCGAGAAGAGTTGCATCTTTGATCACCAGGGGCACAGTGGCAAACCCCTGTTTCAGAGCATGAGGATTCAACGGGCGCGGTTTTTCCACAATGAAAAACAGGGTATAGACGAACACCCCAAGCATCACTGCTAGGCTCGCCGCGTAAGACACATCATAGATGCTGACACCCAGTCTCTTTGCCACCGAGCCAAAGAGATCGGGCAAAAGGCCTCCTAAAACAGACCCCACCGCCAAGCCCATGGCATTGGCCCATTGCGCCTTTGCAAGAGCAGGTTGAACATCCACATTCGGCGCAGCGGCTTTGAAGGTTTCGACGAACCAAGCGTCGAGCGTGCCCGACCGCAATGCGCGTCCAAAACCGATGAAGACAAACGAGAGCGCGAGAACATAGAAATCGCTTGTCGAGAGAAAGAGAGCGAGTGAAACCACGCTGGCGACGACCGCGACCAGAAAGACTGGCTTTCGTCCAATGTTGTCGGCCAATCCGCCGAACGGGAGTTCCATCGCCATGGTTGTCAGTGAGTAGACCCCAAAAAGAAGCGAAATCTGGAAGAGATTCATGCCTCGATCGGTCAACGCCAGTGCAACAACGGCGACCGTCAAACCCATCGCAAAACGATCGAGAAACTGGTGGACCTGAAACACCCGGATGTGCCGTCTAGCTGGAAAGGTCAGCGCAGCGAAGGAGAATTTTAATTCCGTTGCCATGCTCGCACCTTCAGCCTTGCAGGCGATCTGCGCAATACCTCCGCAGAGGCGATGTCCATCCCGCGTGCGTAAAAACGTCGTTCGAACAAGCGCTGCTAAAGCTCACTTTGTCCGCGCAGCGGACGAGGACGCTTCCCAACGTTGGGTCCGCTAAGATATGGAGCTGAACCACGTCGGCAGTCTGGATGATACCCGCGCCAACTTATTGATAAAATTTATATTTCGCACAGAACTTTTGGCTGATCATTGATAACGTCAGCTTTGCCCGCAAAGTAGTCGTTCGTTCGGATCAAACGCCCGTAGGCGCTGCGAACGTCTGCATCAACCCAATGATAACATACTGCGACATCAAGAGGATTAGTAACCTTGAACCCATGGCCCCGGAGATTGCAAATATTCTCCACTAAAATCGCGCTGCAAGTACGTCAATCGGTGAAGTCCACTTTTTGTCCGACCACCCTACGTATTTCAGTAAGTTATCTACTATACCAATGGCTTCAACCACTGTGTTGAGATCATCTGTAACTTCGAGGATCTAATTGTCGACACGAATGTATCTGTTTCCTTTGCCAGAAGCAGGAAGGTTTCACTTGTCCAAATCACCAATATCTGTCCAGTCTAGGTCTGCAGGTAACTTTGCGCCTCGTGTGTATCGCTTGATTTGCCCAGGTGGGACAGTTTTCGGGCCTTTTCACCCTACATGCTGCTGTGTCCGCGATCCGTAGAAACCGAAAATTTCAGCTTTTGGGCCCAAGGCGGTTGCTCACTCAATCTCGGTGAACGCCCACTTTGCGGCAGGAACCTCCATCCGAAACGCTAGTCTAGTTAATAAAGACATGACCAGAACCCAAATCCCCGTTGGGTTTAGTGACCTTTGGATATTCTGCATAGCCACTGCACCCAAATTTCCTTTCAAGCTCTGGTAAATCACCTAGGCGAGGATCGGGAAGGGTGTTAGGGGGTGGTGACTGCCACTATTTCTTTGAGAATATGTTTAGGTATTTCCTTGCCCCAGATCTGGCACTGGACAACATGTCTCGAGTAGTGACTGGACATTCGTGAAGACATAAGGAATTAGGAAACAATGTCCAACGAAACTTTGCCCTATTCGTGTGGACAGGCGGGTCTGGTTTGATTTCCACTGACCTATAACTTCCACCTGCCCTTGCCGAAAGGGCCAAAACAAAAGGCCTGTTGAGCGTCATGAACTACCACCCCAAATCGGATTTCATCGCCACGATGATCGAGCGCGGCTTTCTTGCCGACTGCACCGATTATCAAGGCCTGGATGAAGCACTGATAAGCGGGGTACAGACTGCCTATATCGGCTATGACGCCACTGCGCAGTCGCTGCACGTGGGCCACCTGATGAACATCATGGTTCTGCGCTGGTTACAAAAAACCGGACACAAACCAATTACGTTGATGGGCGGGGGCACAACAAAGGTGGGTGATCCCTCATTCCGTTCAGACGAACGCCCCCTTCTAGGTCCTGATCAGATCGACGCCAATATCGAGGGCATGAAGCAAGTATTCTCAAAGTACCTGTCCTATGACGACAGCGAAACTGGAGCCTTGATGCTCAACAATGCCGAGTGGTTGGACGATCTGAATTACCTTGATTTCCTGCGCGACATTGGACGGCATTTTTCGGTCAACCGGATGCTTTCGTTTGAATCGGTGAAATCTAGGTTGGACCGCGAACAGTCGCTCTCGTTTCTCGAATTCAACTACATGATTTTGCAGGCGTATGACTTCCTTGAGCTAAATCGCCGCTACGGCTGTGTGCTGCAAATGGGCGGGTCGGACCAATGGGGAAACATCATAAACGGCATAGACCTGACACGCCGTGTGTTGGATCATGAAATCTATGGACTGACCACTCCACTGCTTACAACTAGTGACGGCCGCAAGATGGGTAAGTCACAGGGGGGTGCTGTTTGGCTAAACGGAGACATGTTATCGGCCTACGAGTTCTGGCAGTTCTGGCGAAATACAACAGATGCTGATGTTGGTCGGTTCCTGAAAATCTTCACCGAGTTGCCAGTTGACGAGTGTGATCGTCTAGCGGCACTGGCGGGATCAGAAATAAACGAGGCAAAGATCCGTTTGGCGAATGAAGTTACTAGCCTACTGCACGGGACCAACGCCGCAATCAATGCTGAAGCCACCGCCCGCGAAGTATTTGAGCGAGGTGGTGTTGGAGACGACTTGCCAACTTTGACGTTATCCGGAGGAGAGTTACCGATTTCGGTCGTTCAATTGATAGTCAAATCGGGGCTCGCCAAATCTGGGAAAGAAGCCAAGCGCCTGATTGCCGAAAACGGAGCGAAACTTGACGATGCTCCATTAACTGACGCCGGCTTGATGATCGATCAAGGAATTCTGTCCTCACCCGTTAAGTTAAGCGCCGGTAAAAAACGGCATGCGCTGGTTCAGCTGGGATAGGTTCTTGCCGGAGCGTTAAAACAGCAAGTGACCACTTAATGAGGTGGTCACTTTTGTTTCCTAGCGAGTCGCGTGCTTTCTTAGGGTCGCAAATCTTATTTTTTGCCTTTGCCGCCCTTGTCACCATTTCCACCTTTTCCGGCGCCCTTCCCGGGGCTATCTTTCCCCTTTCCAGGTCCGTCTTTCCCCTGGCCGGGGCCATCTTTTCCCTTGCCAGGTCCGTCGTTTCCAATGCTGGGGCCGTCGTTTCCATTGTCGGGGCCATCTCCAGTTTCACCGGGTCCATCGTCGTCGTTACCCGGTTCGTTGCTTCCCCCACTGTCATTTTCTCCGCCGTTTTCGGAATTCCCGCCGCTATTAGCGCCGCCGTCGCTTGGACCAGCACCATTGCCCTCACCGAAGCTTTCTCCACCAGAGTTGCCAACGTATTGCCCATCACCGGTTTCTCCATTAGCGCTCAGCCCGACATCATCTCTGTCAGAGTCCCGGTTTTCACCGCCGGTTCCAGCGGCTTGAGCATTTGTTAGATTGGCTGTTGGAAGATCAGTCAACAATTCGGTAAGCCCCGGGCATTGCGCTGACGTTGCTTGCAAAGTGTGACTGAAGTCCGCCCTGTTTTGCAACCGCTTAATAAAGCTGGGCGTTACGTGCGTGCAGTCACACAAAGCGGCGTAATTCCCACTGCTTGCGACGTTACGAGCGGTTCGCCAATCGCAAACGTCTTGTGCAGCTTCTGCGCTGCCGAGCATCATTGCGCCAAGTGCTGGCGCGGCGATAGCTGCGCCCAGAACCTTTCGGTAACTCTCTGACATTTCCATACCTCTTGGCTGAAAAATCCCGACTGGGACAGGCTGTTCAGTGCCGAGGTGGTGACCGAGCGTGAAGCAAACATGAAAGATCGCTGAGGATTCCTTCAAGATAAGCTTGCTTCAATTTTGTGGACACGCCCCAAAAGATGCATTTAATGAACATCTGTTCATATCCAACAAGGAGAGAAACATGGAACTTTCCGATACAGCTGTGATCATCACCGGCGGTGCGTCTGGCCTGGGTGAAGCAACAGCTCGTTACTTCTCGGAACACGGCGCGAAAGTAACAATTCTGGATCGGGATGCTGAACGCGGCAGTAGTGTCGCGTCCGAGATCGGTGGCTATTTTGCCGAAACCGATGTCACTGATGAGACTTCGGTTGCCTCAGCTGTTTCGTTGGCTGCGGAGAGCATGGGCAAGATTACCGCTGCAGTAAACTGCGCCGGGATCGCATATGGGATCAAAACAGTGGGCAAAGATGGGCCACACCCTTTGGACGCATTTCAGCGAACGATTGACATCAATCTCGCGGGCACTTTCAACGTCTCGCGACTTGCTGCGGCCGAAATGGTCAAGAACAGCCCTGACCCGGACGGCGCTCGTGGTGTGATTATCAATACTGCTTCCATCGCCGCTTTTGACGGCCAAAAGGGGCAAGCTGCCTATGCAGCGTCCAAAGGTGGCGTAGTCGGCATGACGCTTCCGATGGCACGCGATCTGGCGTCCAGCGGGATACGGGTTATGACCATTGCACCGGGTATTTTCATGACACCCATGTTGGCCGGATTACCAGAAGATATTCAGGCCCAGCTTGCTGCTGACGTCCCAAATCCGGCTCGGTTGGGGGACCCGCGTGAATACGGGCGTTTAGCCGCTTTCATTGTTGAAATGAGTTATCTGAATGGAGAGGTAATCCGCATAGACGGCGCACTGCGAATGCGTTGATAATGTTCAACAACTGGCTACGCGCGAAAGTGCAGAGTGCTGGGCGCTTGAAATATTTATAGGTACGACCGAAAAGCACGCGCTGCGGCCTTTTTAGGCCTGCCAAACAGTTGGTCGCGACAGAAAAAGGAACGTCTCAGTGATCGCCTGACATTAAGATCGAAAGCTCACGCACCCTCGGCCTTTTCTTCGAGCGTCAACCATTCCTCTTCGGCCGCAAGCAGTCTTTCTTGCCTCTCAACCAGTGCGTCAGTTGCCTTCTCGAACTTCACAGGTTCACGATTGAACAGGTCTGGATCCGACATCAACTCCTCCAACTTGGCAATTTCTGCCTCCAGCCGAGAAATTTCGGAAGGTAGTTTCTCAAGCCGGTGCCTTTCTGAGAACGACAAGCCTGCTTTGGGTTTGGATTCTTGTTGAACCTTTGGCTTCGAAGACTTTGCCTTAACTGTGGTTTTCTGAAAAATGTCACCCCGCTGCGCGACATAGTCTGACCACCCGCCGGCATAAACCGTAGCGCGGCCATCACCTTCCATCGCAATAGTAGTAGTCGCAACGCGATCCAAAAAATCCCGGTCGTGACTGACCAAAAGGACGGTGCCGTCAAAGTCATCCAACAGCTCTTGCAACAAATCCAACGTCTCGACATCCAGATCGTTGGTTGGCTCGTCGAGCACCAACAGATTGGATGACTTTGCCATCAACTTTGCAAGCAGCAACCGGGCTTTTTCACCTCCGGACAAAGACTTGACCGCAGCCCTTGCCTGTTGATCGTCAAACAGAAATTCCTTGAGATAACCGACGACGTGTTTTGGTTGCCCTCGAACCATGACTTGATCAGCCTTGCCTGAGACTCGCATTTCCGGATCACCAGTCAGGGAATCCCAAAGCGACATTTCAGGATCCAGCTGGGCCCTTGCCTGATCGAAAACCGCGATCTCCAGATTGGTGCCCAGAAGGACTGATCCAGAATCAGGCTCCTCTTGCCCAAGCAACATTTTCAGTAACGTTGTTTTCCCCACACCGTTAGGGCCGACAAATGCCACGCGGTCACCGCGTTGAACCAACAGATCAAAGTTTCGGACGAGCTTTTTGTCGCCGAAACTCTTCGCCAACCCTTTAGCCTCTATCACTTTGCGACCGGATTTGGGCCCCGCCTCCAGAGACATAGCGGCCGCCCCTTGACGCTTGATCTGTGCGGCTTTTTCGGCGCGCAAAGCCTGCAATGCGCGTACACGACCCTGATTACGCTTGCGACGGGCGCTAATGCCTTCGACCGCCCAGCGGGCTTCTGATTTGATCAGGCGGTTCAACTTGTGCCGCTGCTGATCTTCTTCTTCCCAAGTTTTGTCCCGCCAGGCCTCAAATGCCTCAAAACCCTGTTCCTTTCGACGCACGACACTGCGGTCAATCCACAAGGTTGCACGGGTAAGTGCTCGCAAGAATGCGCGGTCGTGGGAAATCAGTACATAGGCCGCGCGTGATGCGCCCAATTCGCGTTCCAACCAAGCAATCGCTTCAATATCCAGATGGTTAGTTGGTTCGTCCAGAAGCATCAAATCGGGTGCTTCGGCCATAAGCTTTGCCAGTGCTGCCCGTCGCCGTTCGCCACCCGAAGCCGTTTCAACCGCGCGAGAAGGTTCGAATTTCAAGCCTTCGCCAGCACGTTCGACCTTGTAAAGTTCCCCCGGCTCCAAACCGCTGGAAGCATAATCGCCCAACGTCGCGAACCCCTCCATCTCCGGATCCTGTTCCATGTAGCCAGCGGATTTTCCTGGAGGGATCACTATCTGCCCATGATCAGGTTCGACCAACCCAGCCATCACTTTCATCAAAGTTGACTTGCCTGATCCGTTACGGCCCACCAACGCAACGCGGTCACCGGGCTGAACAACCAGATCCAGACCGGAAAATAACGGATCGCCCCCAAAGGTCAGCGAAATGCCGGACATCTGCAACAAAGGAATTCTCGCCATGCCTGCCAGCTAATACGGCAAAGCGAAAGCGTCAACGTCCCGAGCGGCTCGTTTTCCTGAATTCTGGGTTCAACCTGATACGGCCCTAAGCAAGCGCTTGCGAGTCGGGGGAATGGCCCCAATTTCGAGACCAGTGAATACATGCAACGTGTTCATATGCCGATCCACTACGGCATGATCGCTCACCCAACCTCCCATCATCAGATAGGTGCGCAATAAGGGGGGCATTCGAAGCATAGCTTTTTTCGCGTCCGGGAGCCGACGCAAACGTGCGGCAAAACGAAACACATCAGGCGCCTTAACCCGCGGCAACCAGCGCTTGGGCGCAAGGTGCTTTTGTTTGAGCATTGCGAACGCATCCAGATACTCATCAGTTTCGATGCCTTCAAACGACGAACATCCGAACAGCAATTGAACATCGTTCTGATCAACAAAGGTAGTCATCGCACCCCACGCGACTCGTATAATATCTGGGTCGGTCCATTCAGGGTGAATGCAAAAGCGCCCCATCTCGACCATTCGGCCTCTAAAATTTTGAAGCGCTGTTAAATCGTAGTATTGCGCGGAATAGCTATTCGCGATTTCCGTGCCTTCGTGCATTGTCAGCATGCGAAAGCAACAAACCAAACACCCGCCATATCGCGTATCCTCGACCAAGATGTGATCGCACATTTCGTCAAAAACGTCGCTGTCGGTTTGTTTGGTCGCAAAGGCCAGCGTCCTCAACTCCTGAGCTGCTGCAATATCCTGCGGCGACTGCGCTTGCCTTGCAAGATACCGACCTTTGTTCAAGACATCTGCTGTGACCATGGTCGCATTCCCCACGGTTGCTGACCTGTTTGTCCTTGTCGCGTCCCTAACATAGAAAATGTGACGACCCTGTGAAATCACAAGCCAGTGGGCAAAATTAGTTGTTAGCCCCGGGAATATTCGCTGGGTTGAAGTTGCCGATATTGCCCAGCAGCTGCCGAAGGAAACCTTTGTTTTGGACACTGGAATCGGTCACCCGACGATCGAGCACAACGACCACCCCGTCCTCAAGACCGAAACGTTCGACGTTGCGGACTATCCCACGCTGGTCAAAGCTAATCGCTACCAGTTCGCGCGACACCACCTCGGGGCGCTTTGGACCATAGTGGCGAATGCGTGACGACACATAATAATAATCTGAATCCCGCACTACACCGGACGAACTGGGTGCACCGATCGTCTCAACAACTGTGTCTCGTGTATCGACGCCTACCTTGATTTCTGCCAAATCTTCGGGTGGCGGGACATAACCGTGCTTCTTTACAATCGGGGTGCAGGCAACCGTCAACAGTACGCTGCCAACGGCCAGCGCCCTGATCACCGGTTTCGCTTTGTTAGTCACCTTCAACATTCACACCCTCTTGCCTTGGCTTCGCACGGCTTCTATCCGATTACAGAAACCATTGCCGTGGTTCAACACAGGAAAGGGTCACAAATGACCGAAACCAACCCATTGCGTGTCGCCGATCTGCAGCAGAACGCCCCCACGCCATTTGAATTGCGCCCGGGAACCACCGAATTGGAAAGGCTGAAACGGGATCTGGACCTTTTGGGTTTACGAAAGCTTTCCTTTGTCGGCAACGTACGGACGCAGGGTAAACGGGATTGGGTTTTGAATGCGAAACTAGGTGCAACAGTGACCCAACCTTGTGTTGTCACCCTTGAACCGGTGACGACTCGTATCGAAACCCCGGTTCACCGGGTATTTCTTGCTGAATGGGACGAGCCTGACGAACCTGAATTCGAAATGCCCGAAGATGACGACACCGAGGCACTTGGTCCCTACATTGACCTTGCAACAGTTATGGCCGAGGCCTTGTCTCTGGCGCTGCCCCAATATCCAAGGAAAAAAGATGCCGTCCTTGGCCAAAGCTCCTTTACCGAACCTGGGAAGCAGGTCATGTCGGACGAGGAAGTCAAACCCTTTGCTGGGTTGGCCAGTCTGCGCGATGCTTTAAAAAAAGACGAGTGACAGAGCCTTGATTTCCTGTCATAGCAGTCGCTCAGAAAAATCGCTTGAACATGCCGAGAATCGCAGTATTTTCGCGCGCTCATCGGAATTTAGGTTGGACATCGCGGCGTTCGTCGCCTAAACGCGCGTCAAACCAAGAAAAAACGAAGAACGAAACCCGGCCAGCAGCGAATCTGCAGGCCCCAGTCAGACAAAGGTTGAGACCATGGCCGTCCAACAGAACAAAGTTTCCAAGTCGCGTCGCAACAACCGCCGCGCACACGACGCTCTGGTTGCTGCTAACCCGAACGAATGCCCGAACTGCGGCGAGCTGAAACGCCCACACCACGTCTGCGCTTCCTGCGGCCACTATGACGATCGTGAAGTCGTTGCGCAGGCTGATGAAATTGACTTGGATGAAGACGCGGCCTAAGCCCGACAGAGCATCGGCCAAGGTATGACGGACCAGCCCACGCAAACCGGAAGGACAGTCATCTCGGTTGACGCTATGGGCGGAGATTCCGGTCCGGCGGTCGTTGTTGCAGGCATAGCCAAGTCTGCAAGCATAAACCCCAAGATCGGGTTCGTACTTCACGGTCACGAAAGCGTTTTGCGCAAACTGGTTTCAAAACGGCGTGTTCTTGATGGGCGCGTCGTTTTTCGTGATTGCCCAGATGTTGTCACGATGGAAGACAAGCCCAGCCAGGTCGTACGCAGCGGTAAAGAAACATCCATGTGGTCCGCGCTGGAGTCTGTACGGCAAGGCGAAGCGCATGGTGCCGTATCTTGCGGAAATACTGGCGCATTGATGGCGTTATCGATGATGCGCCTTCGCAAACTACCGGGTGTCAACCGCCCCGCCATCGCCATACTGTGGCCTTCGCGCAACCCGCAGGGGTTCAATGTGATGCTCGATGTTGGGGCAGATGTCCGAGCTGATGCCAAGGACCTGTTGCAATACGCGTTGATGGGCGCCTCTTATGCAAGAAACGGCATGGCATTGGCTCGTCCTCGGATCGGATTGTTGAACGTCGGCACTGAAGAGCACAAAGGTCGGGCAGAGCTGAAAGAAGCGCACGCCATGATTTCGGATTTTGCAGAGCAGGCAAATTTCGATTTTGTCGGCTTTGTCGAGGGCAGTGATATTCCGGGTGACAAGGCCGATGTCATTGTAACTGATGGGTTTACTGGCAACGTTGCGATTAAAACTGGCGAAGGCACGGCTAGCCTGATCGGCGATTTGCTGCGCGAGGCATTTAAGTACTCCCCGCTGTCGCGACTGGCTTCGATCCTTGCGATCACTTCACTGAACCGCCTGAAGAAACGAATTGATCCGCGTCGTGTAAACGGAGGCGTGTTTCTGGGTTTGAACGGTACCGTGATCAAGTCGCACGGTGGCGCCGACGCAACCGGAGTTTCCGCCGCGATCAAGCTGGCCTTTACATTGGCCGAATCCGGCTTCTCTGAAAAATTGGCGGCACGGGTTGCATCCACAGCCGCGCTTGCACAAGATGCCGCGCAATCTGCATCGCAGTTCGAAGAATAACAAAAAGGCAGTACCCGAGCATGGCAGGCCGTTCAGTTGTTGTAGGTGTTGGGCATTACCTGCCCAAACGTGTTGTCCCGAATGCTGAATTTGAAAAAACCTTGGACACGACGGATGAATGGATAAGAACCCGTTCTGGGATCGAACGCCGACACTTTGCAGCAGATGACGAAACCACTTCGGACCTAGCGACATTCGCGGCCCAGAACGCCCTGAAGGATGCGGGGCTTGTGGCAGACGACATCGATGCAATTGTTTTGGCGACTTCCACTGCCGATCTAACCTTTCCGTCTGCCGCAACGATGGTACAAGCTCGTTTGGGAATGACCAGGGGCTTTGCGTTCGACGTGCAAGCGGTATGTGCTGGATTTGTTTTTGCTCTTAGTAATGCCAACGCACTGATTCTGTCGGGTCAGGCGGAACGCGTTCTAGTAATCGGCGCGGAAACATTTTCCCGAATTATGGACTGGACTGATCGATCCACATGCGTCCTGTTCGGCGACGGCGCAGGCGCTTTGGTTCTCGAACGGCAGGAGGGGGAAGGAACTTCGCAGGATCGCGGCATACTTGCGATCGATCTGAATTCAGACGGTCGCTACAAAGACCTGCTTTACGTGGATGGTGGAGTTTCGACGCAATCTACCGGACATCTTCGCATGCAAGGCAATCAGGTTTTCCGACATGCCGTTGAAAAGCTTTCGAAAACTGCGGAAACCGCGCTGGATCGCGCGGGATTGAATAATGACGATGTCGACTGGATAGTGCCCCATCAGGCCAATATTAGAATCATTCAGGGTACCGCTAAAAAGATGGGCGTACCCATGGATCGGGTTGTGGTAACGGTTCAGGACCACGGAAACACTTCTGCGGCTTCAATTCCGCTGGCGCTGTCGGTTGGCAAAGAACGGGGCCAGATAAAACCGGGCGACTTGATCGTGACTGAGGCGATTGGCGGCGGTCTGGCGTGGGGTGCAATCGCACTGCGTTGGTAACCGGCACAAACCAGCTTACACAGCCACCTGCAATTCATTGATATTGACAGCGAATTTTGCATCGCCGTATGATTTGCTATCAACAGGGGAATTGGCATGGGTGACAAAACACTAACCCGAATGGATCTAAGCGAGGCCGTCTTTCGTGAGGTTGGCCTTTCACGCAATGAAAGTGCTCAACTCGTCGAAAGCGTATTGAACCACATGTCCGACGCATTAGTGCGTGGAGAGCAGGTAAAGATTTCGTCTTTTGGTACTTTCAGCGTTCGGGATAAAACCGCTCGCATCGGTCGCAATCCTAAGACCGGCGAAGAGGTTCCGATCCAACCACGCCGTGTCCTTACGTTCCGCCCGTCGCACCTGATGAAGGATCGCGTCGCCGCTGGGAACCGCAAGTAAGCCCGAGGTTCCAAAGAGATGAGCAAGTCACCCGACGCATTTCGCACCATAAGTGAGGTTGCGGACTGGCTCGGCGTACAGGCGCATGTTCTAAGATTTTGGGAAAGCCGCTTTTCACAGGTCAAACCTGTCAAACGAGCTGGCGGTCGTCGATACTATCGACCCAATGACATGCGGTTATTAGGCGGAATAAAGAAGTTGTTGCATGATGATGGTATTACCATCAAAGGCGTACAACGTATTCTGCGTGAAGAGGGTGTCGCCCACGTCGCTGCACTTTCACCCGACATCGACGAAGCCGCAGTTGAAAAGGTTACGGCAGATACGACTGTGGTGCCCTTTGCCGCCAAACCATCACCCTCTGCAGAACAAATCCGACTGGACCTGCAGGATACAGAAAGCCAGCGGCCATCCCGAAAGGCGAATGTAGCTGTTTCGCAGGAAACGACCTCCCCTGGCGCTGATGCAACCACATCGCCTATGGAAGACGCTGACGGCACCCCGCCGATAGTAAGTGGAGTTGCAGCACTTGCTTGGAATCGATCAGAATTTGACGATGATCTTTTGAATCGGATCGCCCCCATTGCACGGGATCTCCGCGCTTGGCTGGATCGGGTCGATGGCCGGGCAGCGGGATAACAATAACGGCGATGTTTTCCTCTTGCCCCTGCCGGGAAAGTCTTTATGTACACCCCATCGTCGGGCTATGGCGCAGCCTGGTAGCGCGTCCGTCTGGGGGACGGAAGGTCGCAGGTTCAAGTCCTGCTAGCCCGACCAAATCACACCGGCGTATACGGCACACAGGCCAGGTCCCACTCTGGTGTAAGGAGGGATCAGCATGACAGGCGTGTGCGCGAACCAGCAGATACAAGCGATGATAGACCGCGGTGAAATTACCGCTAACCCCGCAGTCATGTCCGAACAAATCCAACCAGCCAGCCTGGATTTACGACTTGGAACAATAGCTTATCGGGTCCGAGCCTCTTTCCTCTCTGGCGAAGGCCGCACGGTCGAAGACAGCCTTCGCGAATTTGAGATGCATCGAATCGATATCGCGGACGGCGCGGTACTGGAAAAAGGATGCGTCTACCTTGTTCCATTGATGGAGTCGCTCGCGCTACCGCCAGGCGTCAACGCTGTCGCCAACGCAAAAAGCTCTACCGGTCGCCTCGATTTGCTGACCCGTACTATTACCGATGGCGGAACTGAATTCGACCGCGTTCCGGCGGGATACGCCGGACCGCTTTATGCCGAAATTTGCCCAAGATCATTTTCGGTTCTTGTTCGTCCAGGAATGCGGCTTAACCAAATTCGTTTCCGGCAAGGACAGGCGGTACTAAGCGATGACGAGCTAACCACTTTGCATGCGGAGTCCCCATTGGTTGACGGCCCTGCAGTTATTCAAGACGGACTGGGGTTTTCTGTCGACCTGCAATTGCCAGATACCGATCTGGTTGGCTATCGCGCTAAGCCGCACACTGGGGTAATCGACCTCGACCGCATCGGAGGATATGATCCACAGGACTATTGGGAAGAAGTACGCACCGATGAAGGCCGCATCATCCTAGACCCGGGTGCTTTCTACATACTCGTCAGCCGTGAGGCCGTACATATCCCTCCAATGTATGCCGCAGAAATGGCTCCCTATCTGGCGATGGTGGGTGAGTTCCGCGTGCACTACGCCGGATTCTTTGACCCGGGCTTCGGTCACGCGGCTGCTGGCGGAGCCGGATCACGTGGAGTTCTTGAGGTGCGCTGCCATGAAGCTCCGTTTGTTTTGGAGCATGGTCAGGTCGTGGGCCGATTGGTTTACGAGAGAATGGCCGAACTACCTACTCAGCTGTACGGAGCGGGGATCGCGTCGAATTATCAGGGACAGGGCCTAAAGCTATCCAAGCACTTTAGGTCCGTCGATTAACCCTTAGAATTTCATGAAACGCCGCGCATTGCGGGACAAACGTTGTGTTTGCCGCATGACCTGTTTCTGGCGTTTTAAATTGTGCGGTCCATTGCGAGATGCATTCGACGCTTGATCTTGATTAGAATGCGCGCGGGCATCTGTTGCCCTACTTGCCCATTCAAACCCCTTATCGACCCCGCTTTTGACAATGCGTCGCATAACTTGGCGCACAATCATATCGATAATTCTATTGGCATTCATTACTCTTCCCTTTTCTTACCTCAAGACAGACGGTTTTGCGGCTCAAAAGGTGCGAGTTGATCAATCTTCCTCAAACAATTCCGATTGATCGTCATCTTCACTTTCCTCTGGCGCACCCAACGGCGCAGCACCTGGCGGTGGTCGGTTTTCAAGCAGCCCGGCTGCGCGCAGCTCCTTAAGCCCCGGTAAGTCACGAGCGTTTTCCAGTCCGAAATGGTCAAGAAACTGTGGCGTCACCACAAAAGTGACCGGACGGCCCGGAGTCATTCGACGACGACCCAACCTGATCCACTCCATCTCCAGCAATTGATCAATTGTACCGCGCGAAACTGAAACACCGCGAATCTCTTCGATCTCGGCGCGGGTACACGGTTGATGGTAGGCTACAATAGCCAGTGTCTCGATTGCTGCGCGGCTAAGTTTGCGGGTTTCCACGGTTTCCTTTTGCATTAGGAAACCCAAGTCTGGTGCTGTACGAATAGCCCAAGCTTCGCTAACCTTGACCACACGCACGCCACGTCCTTCGTAACGTTTCTGAAGCATTTCTATCGCTTGCGCCGCGTCGCTGCCGTGGGGCATACGTGCTTCTAAATCAGCAATTGTCACTGGTTCAGAGCTGGCAAACAGAACAGCTTCGACCATGCGCTCTTGTTCAGAAAGCGGAGGCGCTTCGAAAAGAGTGCCAGTGCCTTCGTCCTGCGGGGCTTCAGTCACGGGTTTCAGTCCTCTTGCGCAATTGGATCGGAGCAAAGGTATCGCTTTGCTTCATTTCCATATGTCCTTCCTTCACCAATTCCAGCGAGGCCGCAAATGTCGCAGCAGTTGCCGACCTTCGGCGTACGGGATCGGTGTCCCATCCTTCTGGCAAATAGGTCTCCATATCAGTCCACGTCCCGGCAAAACCTATCAATGGCCGCATTCGCTCTAACGCCTGCTCCATGGTGAAGACGGCGTCGCGATCCATAACGAAAGGACGAAATTCATCCCGAGTGCGAATGCGGGCATACCCCTGCATCAGATCCAGAAGCGTCGCAGAATACGTCACAGTTCGAATACGCGTGACGTCCTCACCCTGCCCACGCTTAAAAAAATCGCGTCCCAGTTGGTCGCGCGCCATCAGCCGTGCGGCAGCGTCCCGCATCGCCTGAAGACGCTCCAACTGAAAGGCCAGATGTGCGGCAAGCTCCTCACCCGTAGGTCCGTCTTCGTCGGGATCGGGAGGCAAAAGCAGCCTGGATTTGAGAAATGCAAGCCAAGCTGCCATCACCAGATAGTCTGCTGCCAATTCGATCCGTAACGCGCGAGCACGTTCAACAAAGGCAAGGTACTGCTGCGCCAGCGCCAAGACCGAGATTTTCCGCAAGTCGACCTTTTGTGTACGGGACAACATCAAAAGCACGTCCAACGGGCCTTCAAACCCGTCAACATCCACAATCAGCGCTTCGGCCGCAAGACGATCGGCGACCGAAATCGGGTCTTCGCTGATAAGGTTATCTGACATATACCTGCCCGCCCATTAGGCGAGATAGTTCCGCTTCGGCGGCCTGGATGTCAAGCGCCTGCGGCTGTGATCGCATTGCAAGCGCCCGTTCTGCACGCGCCTGCGCCTCACCGGTCATTTCCCCCGCAGCCTCCAGTACTGCTTCTCGATCAGCCAGCGAAGCGTTACAATGCAGAACCACGTCGCATCCCGCGCTTAATGCCTGAGCAGCGATTTCTGCGGGCGTACCGCGCAACGCTTTCATTGAAATGTCGTCTGTCATAATCAGCCCATCAAACCCGATTTCTTCGCGGATAACTGCCATCATCCGAGCAGAAAGCGTGGCTGGCTGAGAGTCTATTTGGTCGTAGACCAAGTGAGCAGTCATGCCCAAAGGCAAATCTTTGAGCGCTCGGAACGGCGCGAAGTCATCCGTTTGCAGTTCTTCCAGAGGCAAGTCGACATGCGGTAGATCATAATGGCTATCCAAAGTCGCGCGCCCATGGCCTGGCATATGTTTCAACACCGGTAAAACACCTGCATCCAAATGGGCTTGCGCCACCGCGCGACCAATTTGAGCAACTCGCTTCGCATCCTCAGCATAACAACGATTACGCAAAAATGCATGAGTCTCCGCCCGCGCGACATCCACCATGGGCGCGCAGTTGCTGTCGATTCCAAGCGACAAAAGCTCTTGCGAGATCAAGCGGTATCGCAGATACATCGTCCGTTCTGCAATGTCGCCGGCAATTTTAGCGTGCTCCAAAGGCGGCATCCATTCACGAGCCAAGGGGGCGCGCAAGCGTTGTACACGACCGCCTTCTTGATCAATCGTTATGAGACAGTCTCGTCCCACAGCTTCTCGAAAATCGCCGCACAAAGAGCGAACTTGATCTGCAGTTTCGATGTTGCGAGCAAATAGGATGAACCCAAAAGGGTTCATCCGACGAAACAATCTTTTTTCTTCAGGCGTTAGCCGCGTGCCTTCAGCATCCGTGATAGCAGCGCCAAATTTCACCGCACGGCAACCGGAATGCAATCCGCCCCTTGCGCCACTAGCGCTGCGCAAAACTGGCGTGATTCACTCAGATCATCGAAACCAAGAACCCGCAGGCGATAAAACGTCCTCCCTCCACTTGAAGTTTTCTGAATAACTCTTTGCTTTCCCTTCATATACTCGCCAAATTTTGCAGCGGCCTGATTCCATTCTTCCCGAGCCACATAATCGCTTTCATATGCACCAAGCTGAGCGAGACGCGTGCCCTTGGCAAGAGATTCGGGATCAACATCCAACCCTGCTGCTGCCTTTACAGCGGCATTAATCGAGGTTTCGGTGCCACTGCTAGGTGATATCCCGCCTTGTGTCATACTACGAGCTGGTCGAGAGTGAGGTCGCAATGACCTACGCACTCCAGGCAAGGCTGCAATCGCCGGGTCCGGCAGCTGAGCAGCCAGATCTGCAGGATCGATGGCCGGTTCCTCTTCGGGCGTCGCTAAAGACGCAACTTGAACGCCCTGCTCTGCTGACGGCTCGGAATTCGCTACCTTCCCGGCCAGTTCTGCAACTAGCGCGTCAACAGCGTTCTGCCTCAGCTTGGCGGCCTCATCTTTGGAAATCTCCTGTTCGACAACATGAACCGCTTTCGTCGGCTTTAGATCGCCCATCGGAGCATCCTCGTCCGACAGTGAAACAGGGCGTGGGGCAAGGATTAATCGATCTGCAGGAGCCGCAGCCGAACCCACGGCCGCCACCGTGTTAACCGCTAGCCCTTGATGATCAGCTGGTGACCCACCGGGATTTTCGGGTTGAATACGCATCGGTCCTTCGATCGCGCGCACTACGGGCACTCCGCTGACGTCCCGCATAATTAGTTGGTATCCCCAAACCGAGACCCCGGCGACCAAAGCCAGCGACGCCATTGCACCCAGAAAGTTGGCCATTCGAGCCAAACCGCCTGTCCCGCGCGGCGTTTCCTCATAGCCATCAAAGTCTTCGGGATAGTTCTGAGCATCCCGCGAATACAACTGATTCGGGTAATTCATTTGCTCAGGACGCAATTGCCCCGAGGGATCGTAACTCGCCATGTCCGCCTCACTGCCCGTTTCGCGCCCAAAATTTGGCGCGCGGGTCATTTCTTGCCTACCTCAGACCGACGGTTCGGGCGATGTTTGTCACCGCATCTCCTGCGCCGGAGTAACGCCAAGAATACCCAAGCCCGCTGAAATCACAACAGAAACTGCCCGGGCCAATGCGATTTTTGACTGACTTGTGGCCACATCGCCATCTTGAATAAAGCGCAGCTGAGTTTCGTCATTGCCCCTGTTCCAAAGCGCGTGGAAATCTCCTGCGAGTTCATAGAGATAGAAGGCGATCCTGTGTGGTTCATTAGTTCGCGCAGCGATTTCAACTAAACGTGGCCATTCGGCCAGTTTTTTGGCTACAGTCAGCTCTGCAACGTGGTCAATCTTGCTCAAATCCGCAGCAGACAGCGTGGCGTCGTCCGCAGCAATGCCGGCTTCCGCCGCCCTACGCAGCACACTCATCACACGGGCGTGGGCGTATTGAACGTAGAACACAGGGTTTTCGCGGCTCTGCTCCAGCACCTTGTCGAAATCAAAGTCCAATGGTGCGTCGTTCTTACGGGTCAACATGACAAAGCGGGTCACGTCCGGGCCGACCTGATCCACCACGTCCCTGAGGGTGACAAAGGTTCCTGCCCGTTTAGACATCTTGAACGGCTCGCCGTTTTTCCACAGTTTCACCAACTGAGTGAGCTTGATATCCAGCGGAACTTTCCCATCGGAAAGAGCTGAAACAGCTGCCTTCATCCGCTTGACGTAGCCACCATGGTCAGCACCAAACACATCGATCAGCGCATCAAAGCCGCGTGACACCTTGACATAGTGATAGGCGATATCAGGCGCGAAATAGGTCCAGCTGCCGTCCGATTTCTTCACCGGGCGATCGACATCGTCCCCATGTTCCGTAGATTTGAATAGAGTTTGCTCGCGCGGCTCCCAGTCTTCCGGCTTTTTGCCCTTGGGCGGCTCTAATACACCCTCGTAAATCAGCCCCTTTTCAGTCAGCGATTGCAGCGCTGCCTCGATACGGCCGGTGCCATAGAGCGACTTTTCTGAGAAAAACACGTCCATCTCGACACCCAGCGCCTTCAGGTCTTCGCGGATCAAATCCATCATCGCATCGGTGGCGAAGGTGCGCAGATCCTCCAGCCATTCGCTTTCGGGCTTGTCGATCAGGCTATCACCGTATTTCTCTTTCAACGCCTTGCCGATTGGGATCAAATAATCTCCGGGGTATAGCCCTTCGGCGATCTCTGGGCTTAACCCATTTGCTTCGCGATAACGTTCATATGCGGACCGCGCCAGCACATCCACCTGAGCACCGCCATCGTTGATGTAGTATTCGCGGGTCACATCATGGCCTGAGAAGGCCAAAAGACTTGCTAACGCGTCACCGAAAACCGCACCTCTCGTATGGCCAACATGCAGTGGGCCAGTTGGGTTGGCCGAAACATATTCGACGTTTACCTTTTGCCCGTGCCCCATGACGGAGCGACCGTAATCCGCACCTTTTTCAAGAACTGCTGCCAGCACGCCTTGCCAAACTGAAACAGTCAGCCGCAGGTTCAAAAAACCCGGTCCAGCCACCTCTGCGCTGCTGATACGATCATCATCTGCCAGTTTTCCTGCCAACGCCTCCGCAATGTCCCGTGGCTTCATCCGGGCCGATTTGGCCAACACCATGGCAGCGTTGGTCGCCATGTCACCATGGGCGGCATCGCGCGGAGGCTCGACCGTCACGTTATCAAAGCTCAACCCTTCGGGCAGAGCTCCCTCGGACTGCATCTGCGCCAGCGCGTCCAACACCAAGCCGCGGATCTCGGAAAACAGGTTCATTTCGGGTGTCCTTTTACTTGCCCGGCGGTTTAACACGCATCACGGCAAGGTCAATGCGCGCCTAAACTTCACGTAACTTCGGCCAGTATGGAAGTCGAATGATCAAGTTCCGGTTAGTCTTGCATGATCCTGCAGGGCAAATCGATCCGTCATACCGGCAATGTAATCCGAAACGATCCGCGCAAGGGCGGTTTCATCACCGGCGGCTTCGATATCTCCGTGCCAGCGCGACGGCATTTGTTTGGGATCGTTTAGGTAAATTGGAAACAGGTCTTGGACGACCTTGCTGACCTCAGCTCGCACACCCATGACACTGGGTGCCCTGTACATGCGGGTAAACAGAAACGCGCGGATTTCCTTGAGCTTGGCCCACAAGTTGCTCGAAAACTGAATCACTGGATATCCCAGATTTCGGATATCCTCGACAGACTGCGCGTCGGAACACGCGATCAACTCGCGCGATGTCTCGATCACGTCGGAAACCATCACACCAAAAACGCGCCTAAGCGCTTCGTGCCTGCGGCGATAATCGTCCAGTCCGGGATACTTTCGATCAACGTTAGCATAGCAAGCGTCTACGATCGGCAATTGTTGAATTTCTTTGTCAGTGAACAGCCCTGCCCGTAACCCGTCCAGCAAATCGTGGTTGTTGTACGCAATATCGTCGGACAACGCCGCAACTTGGGCTTCAGCGCTTGCGTGTGTGTGCAACTCCAGATCGAAGTCGGAATTGCATTCAGCCAGCGCCCAAGGCAATTGACCCAGTACAGGGCCATTGTGTTTTGCGATACCTTCCAGGCATTCCCATGTCAGGTTACACCCATCGAAATCCGCATAGTGACGCTCAAGCTTTGTAACGATTCTAATGGCTTGAGCGTTGTGATCAAACCCACCGTAGGGCTCCATTAGTACGTGCAGCGCATCCTCTCCCGTGTGCCCAAACGGTGTGTGGCCAAGGTCATGCGCCAAAGCCACTGCTTCGGTCAACTCAACGTTCAGACCCAAAGCTCCGGCAATAGTACGAGCAACTTGCGCAACTTCGATGGAATGGGTCAAACGCGTGCGATAGCTGTCGCCTTCGTGCTCAACAAACACCTGAGTCTTGTGTTTGAGGCGCCGAAAAGCACTCGCGTGAATGATGCGGTCACGATCACGCTGAAAGCATGACCGGAAACTGCTTTCTTCCTCGGCCACAAGTCGCCCTCGCGAACGACCCGGGTCCGAGGCAAAACCCGCTCTGTCCAAAGGTCTTGTCCTTGTCGCCTGTCCTTGCAATTTCTATATTGGAAGGAGTAGAGGAAATAAACCTTTGGAGTCCGGCATGAATCTGCCTCCTACAGTTACAGATCGCGCTTTTGATCGCCTTGCCGAAATTGGCGCAGCCGATCAAGGGCAGGCATTGCGCGTCGCGGTAGAAGGCGGCGGATGTTCCGGTTTTCAATACGAAATTGCGCTGGACGAACCGACGGAAGATGATCTGATCCTGGAAGGTAAGGGCCAGAAAGTCATTGTCGACTCAATTTCTCTGCGCTTCCTGGAAAATGCGGTAATCGACTTCACGCAGGAACTGATCGGCGCACGGTTTGTTATTGAAAACCCCAACGCAACTTCGTCCTGCGGATGTGGGACATCATTCTCAATGTGATCTTGCCCTGACCGTTTGGTTGAGAGATAGATCAATCGGCAGCTAGCCGGAGGATTGCGTATGAAAGTCGCCACATTCAACATCAACGGCATCAAAGCGCGAGCCGAGGCCCTGCCCCGCTGGCTCGACGAAGCACAGCCTGACGTGGTTTTGCTTCAGGAAATCAAATCAGTTGACGAAAACTTTCCGCGCGAGATGTTCGAAGAGCGTGGCTATAACGTCGAAACCCATGGTCAAAAAAGCTTTAACGGCGTCGCAATCCTTTCAAAGCTTCCACTTGAAGATGTCCGCCGTGGACTTCCCGGAGACGATGCAGATGAACAAGCGCGGTGGATTGAGGCCACCATTGTGGGAGAGAAAGCTTTGCGCATCTGCGGCCTTTACCTGCCGAATGGCAACCCTGCACCGGGACCGAAATTTGACTACAAACTCGCGTGGATGGACCGATTGTATGATCGGGCCCGCGACCTTTTGGTTGCGGAAGAGCCTGCTCTTATGGCCGGTGATTACAACATTATCCCTCAAGCAGAAGACGCCAAACGCCCCGACGCTTGGCGCGAGGATGCACTATTCCGCCTTGAGAGCCGCGAAGCCTTCCGCAAGATATTGAACCTCGGGTTCACCGAGGCGTTTCGCGCCGTGACGCAAGGACCCGAACACTATTCATTTTGGGACTATCAGGCCGGTGCATGGAACCGAAACGATGGCATCCGTATCGATCATTTCCTGCTCACGCCTCAAGCAGCTGATCTGATGCGCGACTGCCAAATCGATGCCGAGATTCGCGGACACGAAAAGCCTTCGGACCACGTACCGGTATGGGTCGATCTGGACTTTTAACGTTCTATGCCGTGGCGTCGTAGTCGTAAATCCAGTCATAACGGCGACCCATTCTAGGGCCCACCGCTTTCAGAAGCATTTGTGCAGCCAAGCGCATAGGGCCGCTCAGGTGGAAGTTTCGTGCATTTGCCGATGCCACGTCGACAACCCGGCGCGCCCTTGCTGATCGAGCATGTTCGTATTTTTCAAGACTTTCAGCCAAAGTGGTCCGTTCAAAAGATCGCGCCAAGACCCAAGCGTCCTCGAGTGCCAAGCAAGCCCCTTGCGCCATGAACGGTAATGTCGGATGCGCAGAATCACCCAAAAGGGCGATACGCCCATTCTGCCAACTCCCGGCAACTGGACGCAAGAACAGTGCCCATAGATAGGTTTCCTGCACTTTTTGAAGAACCTCGCGCACATTTCCACCAAAGTCGGAAAAACGAGCACGCAGTTCGTCGGGGTCACCCTTCAAACGCCACCCTTCTTCTTGCCAGTCAGAACGTTCTTCGACCGCGACGATGTTCAGAAGGCTCTGATCACGCAGCGGATAGGTCACTATATGACGCCCTGGCCCCATAGTGAGATGGGCCTTCGGTGAACTGAGATTGCGATCCCAAGGAATGGTGGCTCGCCAAGCAACCTGCTTTGTGAATCTCGGACGCTCTTGATCGTTCAAAGTGGCGCGGATTTCGCTGCGTCCACCATCAGCGGCGATCAAGCAATCGACTCTGAGCGGCTGACTATTCGGCAGACGAATTTCAACCGGCCCCGAACTTTCCTTTATATTTTGAACTTTGGTTTTCAGCCGGATCTCAACATCTTCCTTGTATGCTCGCTTCAAAAGCAAATCTATAAGATCGGCCCTGTGATAGTAATAAGTCGGTCCGGCCAAGGGTTGGGGAATCAGACTAATGAATCTCCCGTTTTTATAATCACGCAGAACCGTGCCGTGTGAGATTTGAGCCTGCTCAGGTGACTCTTTGACTACACCAAGGGCGCGAAGCACGGTCATTCCATTTGCGCTGATTTGCAGCCCGGCCCCGACTTCCGTTATTTCAGGCGCTTGCTCAAGAACCACAACTTGCGCACCCAACATACGCAGTGCGATTGCCGCGGCAAGACCACCGATACCAGCCCCGACTACGGCAAATTTCAAATCAGCTACGTTCATAAATTTGAAGTATCCCACAAAAAACGCCGGAGCCACAGGCTCCGGCGTTTCTCAATTCCTGCAATACAGCAATCAATCGTCGCGGTGAACTTTCTCACGGCGCTCATGACGCTCCTGCGCTTCCAACGTCATGGTCGCGATGGGTCGCGCGTCGAGACGCTTCAACGAAATCGGGTCGCCTGTTTTTTCACAGTATCCGTATTCTCCCTCATCGATCCGACGCAATGCTGCATCGATCTTGGCGACCAGCTTGCGCTGGCGATCACGGGTTCGCAATTCCAGCGCGCGATCGGTTTCCTCGCTCGCGCGGTCGGCAACGTCCGGAATATTGCGGGTGTTGTCCTGCAGCCCTTCGATCGTGTCGCGGCTGCCCGCCAAAAGTTCATTCTTCCAATCCAACAGCTTGCGGCGGAAATACTCAAGCTGACGATCATTCATGAAAGGTTCATCTTCGGCCGGACGGTAATCTTCCGGCAGAAAAACTTCCTGCTTCATATTGGCTCCTTCGGTATGGCCAGAAACGTCGGTCGCGGTCGTTTCACCTGACATTTGGCACCCCCTTCTGCGCAGCGTTTATCTGACGGACGTAGGAATGTCACTACACAAACGTAGGACTACCACGTCGTTTCCTAAACCGATCTAATAGTGAGACTTTTATACACAAAAGTCTGTTTTTCTGTGGAATCTACGGGGCGTTTTCAAGGCGAACTGAAAACGAAAGAAGAGCAAATCACAGGCGAATCAAATCGAATGCGCGCACAACCTGATCATCAGCGGCAACCCGACGTTGCGGCCCGCTTGTAAAAGAGACCGTCCAACTGTAACCCAGCAAGCGATAGATGCGAAATCGAATGAGGCACTTATGACGGCACGTTTCCAAGGCACAGCAGAATATGTTGCCACCGACGATCTAAACATCGCAGTGAATGCCGCTGTCACGCTGGAACGTCCGTTGCTTGTCAAAGGCGAGCCGGGTACCGGAAAGACTGAGCTTGCCAAACAGGTGGCCGGCGCACTGGGTTTGAAAATGATCGAATGGAATGTGAAATCCACAACGCGCGCCCAACAAGGCCTTTATGAATATGACGCCGTCAGCAGATTACGCGACAGTCAGCTGGGTGAAGAACGCGTGCATGACGTTTCGAACTATATCCGCAAAGGCAAGCTTTGGCAGGCTTTTGAAGCGGAAGAAAAGGTTGTTTTGTTAATCGACGAGATCGACAAGGCCGATATTGAGTTCCCAAACGACCTACTACAAGAACTCGATAAGATGGAGTTTCACGTCTACGAAACTGGCGACACAGTACAAGCAAAGCACCGCCCAATCGTTATCATTACTTCAAACAACGAAAAGGAACTGCCCGACGCTTTCTTGCGCCGTTGTTTCTTCCACTACATACGTTTCCCGGACGAGTCGACAATGCGCAGGATCGTCGAAGTTCACCATCCGGGAATCAAGGACGCACTGCTTACTACCGCCCTGACCCAGTTCTATGAAATTCGTGAGACCCAGGGCCTCAAGAAGAAACCTTCAACTTCAGAGGTGCTGGATTGGCTCAAGCTGCTGCTTGCCGAAGATCTGACGTCCGAGGACTTGAAACGCGACGGTGTCAACGCGTTGCCGAAATTGCACGGTGCATTGCTGAAGAACGAACAAGACGTGCACCTTTTTGAAAGGCTGGCCTTTATGGCCCGCAGCAAGCGGTGACCACGCAACAATCCGCGTATCAATTCATGAACATGACTTGCGCTGGACCAAACCGAATGTCAGCATCCTAATTTAATTGCTCCGGCAACGTCGGGGATTTGTTCTGAGTACAGGATTTGCCTTTTGCCCGACACACCCTTGATCCGCCCTTTGCGCCCCGAAGATCGCAGTGATTGGGCCGAGATGTGGCGGGACTATCTGGCATTTTACGAAACGACCGTGCCTGACTCGACTTACGACACGACGTTTTCACGTCTGCTGGGGGATGACCCAAACGACTTTTCATGCTTTGTGGCCGAGTCCGATGGCAACCTACTGGGATTAACGCATTACCTGTTTCACCGCCATGCGTGGAAAGAAGAAAGCGTTTGCTACCTGCAAGATTTATACGCACGACCCCAGTCGCGTGGACAAGGTGTTGGTCGTGCGTTGATCGAGGCGGTTTACAAAGAAGCTGACCGACTAGGCGCTCCAACGGTTTATTGGCTTACACAGGAATTCAATCACACCGCGCGGAAACTCTATGATCGCGTTGGCAAACTGACACCATTTATCAAGTATCAAAGACCATGATGCGCTTGTTCGCAGCATTGGCGACGGTAGCTCTGGCGGGGTGCAGCCAGGTCAGCACAATTGAACCGCCCACCCGGGAAAAAATAGTTGAAGCCGCATTGCCGCCAACCCGAACTTTTTCCTCGACGCGGCCAATCCCCCCAGTGCGATCAAACGTGAACATCGCGTCCGACTTCGTTGCGCTGCATTTTGCATTAGAAAGCGGCGCTGAATTACCAGTATTCACGCGTTTCGATCAGCCAATTACTGTACGTCTGACAGGAACCCCTACGGCGTCAATGCAAACAGATCTTTCACGCCTTCTGTCCCGATTGCGGCGTGAAGCCGGAATACAAATAGAACAAGTGTCTGAAGGACAGGCCAACATCACAATCGAAGCCGTGAGCCAAAGGCAAATTCGCCGCATTCTGCCGCAAGCGGCTTGTTTTGTGGTGCCAAACTCCTCCAGCCTCGAAGAATACCGACGCGACCGACGCAAAAACAAAAGCAACTGGACCGAACTGCGTGGCCGCGAACGGATCGGGGTCTTCATACCCTACGACGTCAGTCCTCAAGAGGTGCGCGATTGTTTGCACGAAGAGGTGGCGCAAGCGTTAGGGCCGTTGAACGACCTTTATCATTTGCCGGACTCTGTCTTCAACGATGACAATTTCCACACCATTCTGACCGGCTTCGATATGTTGATCTTACGCGCAACATACTCTCCTGAACTTCGCAGTGGTATGACTAAAGAACAGGTAACCTCGGCCCTTCCAAACCTATTGCGCAGACTCAACCCCAAAGGCCAAAGCATCCGACCGCAGCCACAGTCTGACACCCCTAGGGAGTGGATTGATGCGGTTCAACGGGCGCTTGGTCCAGGATCACCTTCGCCCCGCCGTGTCAGATCGGCACAAGAAGCCGCCCGGATCGGGCAGAGCAAGGGCTGGACAGATCAACGCCGCGCTTATCCGCATTACCTTATGGGCAGGATGAGTCAGTTTGATGATCCTGAAGGCGCCCGACGGCAATACGCGATTGCGCTACAATATCTCAACGCGACCCCCGGAACCGAGGTTCATCGCGCTCACATAACAGCCCAGACCGCAGCTTATGCGTTGGCGCAAGGACGAGGCCCCGATGCTTTGCCGGAAATAAACCGGGCAATTGACGTTATGACGCAAGCAGAGAACGCAGCATTGCTTGCCACGCTAATGTTGTTGAAATCCGAAGCACTTCGTCAGGCCGGCCGTTTCGACCAGGCACGTACTGTCAGGCTGGACAGTATCGGGTGGGCAAGGTACGGCTTTGGTTCAGATGTGGTCGTGCGGTCGGTAACGCAGGAGATCGGCCAGAGCGTATCACGAAATTCAGGTGGATGACGACAAATGCTGGTTGTGTTTGGGTTGGCTGTAGCGGGCGCATTACTGGGAGTCCGGGCTGCGCGAAAGCGCAATGGTAGCGGCGCGGATATTGCGCAATATGCAGCAGGGTACGGAATCGCCTTTGCATTGATTGGGCTGGTCCTTTCCCTGGTCATCGCTCGGATGGTGGCCTAGCCGGATGTTCCTGCCATTTTTCCAAAATCTTCGGAAGGCTGGCATCCCTGTATCACTAAGGGAATACCTGACCTTTCTTGAAGGTATGAAAAAAGGATTAGCCACCTACGATATTGAAGCTTTCTACTACTTGGCCCGGGTTTCTATGGTCAAAGATGAGCGCAACATCGACAAGTTTGATCGGGCCTTTTCCGCCAGTTTCGAAGGGTTGTCCGAAATAACATTCGAACAAGTCCTGGATGCCGTCGATATCCCCGCAGAGTGGCTGGCTAAAATGGCCGAGAAGCACCTTTCTGACGAAGAGAAAGCTGAGATCGAAGCGCTTGGCGGTTTCGAAAAGCTGATGGAAACACTACGCGAACGTTTGAAAGATCAGCAAGATCGCCATCAAGGCGGCAACAAATGGATAGGGACTGCCGGAACCTCGCCGTTCGGAGCGTATGGCTATAATCCTGAGGGTGTTCGCATCGGTCAAAAAGCAAGCCGCCACCAGCGTGCTGTCAAAGTTTGGGATAAGCGCGAGTTTAAGAATCTGGACGACACAGTTGAATTGGGGACCCGCAACATCAAAGTAGCCTTGAAACGCCTGCGACGTTGGGCGCGGGAGGGCGCTGCGGAAGAGCTGGATTTGGACGGAACCATTCGCGCGACAGCCGAACATGGATATCTGGACGTTAAAACCCGCCCTGAACGTCACAACGCTGTCAAAGTACTGCTGTTCCTGGACGTTGGCGGCTCGATGGACCCTCACATCAAAGTGGTGGAAGAGTTGTTCTCGGCCGCGCGTACCGAGTTCAAACATTTGGAGTACTTCTACTTCCACAACTGTCTGTACGAAGGCGTCTGGCGTGACAACCGCCGCCGGTGGGATCACCAGACCGCAACCCAAGAAATTCTGCGAACTTATGGTGGGGACTACAAGTGTATCTTCGTTGGGGATGCGTCGATGAGCCCATATGAGATCGCATATCCCGGTGGGGCCAATGAGCATTGGAATAAAGAAGCTGGGCAGGTTTGGCTGCAGCGCGCACGCGAGCAGTGGAGTTCAAACCTCTGGATAAATCCGGTTCCGGAAAAATACTGGGAATACACACACTCCATCGCAATGATTCGGGAAATTTTTGATAATCGTATGGTTCCTATGACTTTGGCCGGGCTTGAACAGGGAATGCGGGAACTGACGCGATAGGTAGCCTCAGTGCAATTTCACTTAGTTGACTGTGTCCAATTTGAAAACAATAAGCCTTCAATGAAAGTATTACCCTCCACTGAGGCCACGTTGGAAACCTAGTTTCCGAATTATTGGTTGCTCCTTGAGTTTGATGTTAGGTTGCCGTGGGATGACCCTGGGGGAAGAACATGACGCGCAAAAACATCCGCACCACTTTCACGTCGCTTCTGACAGCCACTTCGATATGTCTTACGTACGGAACGGTTGCCAGCTTCACACTTTCTCCAGACGCTGCATACGCCAAAAGCGAAAAAGGAAAAAGCAACGGAGGGGGCAACGGAAACGCTGGCAAAGGCAATTCCGGCAAAGGCAACTCCGGTAAAGGGAAATCCGGCAAGGGCAATTCTGGCAAAGGCAATTCTGATAAAGGCCAGTCTGGTGGGGGCAAGTCCGCCAAGGGCAAATCTGACAATTCCAAAGGTTTGCAGGCCTTATTTAACGGATCCGGAAATTCCAAAAACCAAGGGAAGCGCAAAACAAAGTCTAATGGACAAGGTGGCTTTAAATTCCTCAGTGGTCGAAATGCTACTAAACAGAATTCCAACGGCAATAGTGGCAAGCCCAAAAAGGCAAACGAATCGGCATTTGCTAATATTGGCAAAGAGTTCAAGCGGGACGTAGAAGAGCTGTTTGGCAAGAAGCCTACCCGGTCAACCAAGCGAAACTCAAATCGTGCCTACCGAACGGCTTCTGTTGCACCGATCGAGCGTTCTCCGCGACCGGTTCTCCGCAAGCCTGTCGATGATCCCGTTGCAACTTCTGACAGAAATCAAAATCACAGATACCGCGATCCGCTTGTTGCGGCGATCACGGATCCGTACGGGTCGGACAAGCTGCGGAACCTGAACGCGTCAAATGCGGCGGCGGCAGCATTCCAGAATGCCTCCGCAAACAGCAATGTCGGAAAGATCGCCACTTATCAGGAGGCGGCGTCGGAATATTATGACCTGCGCGAAGACCTGTACGACACCCGCCGGGACCTGCGCGAACTGAACGAGAGTTACGACGGGCGCAGCAGCGAAGAGATCGCCGATGACATCGTCGCGCTAGACCCTACCGACCCGGATTACAACGACACCCTGGACAGCCTGGAAGAAGAGTTACGCGACGCTGAGGCCTATGAGGAAGAGCGCGACGCATTGCGCGAGGATATCATTAGCGCCAGACGCGATGCTTACGAGGCCAAACAGGACGCCGAAGAAGCTTTCTTTGACGCCTCCAAGGGCCGCACGCTCACCAGGGACGCTCTGGGTGAGTTCCATGAAAACTTGGATTTACCGCAACCGAGGGACCGGTACAGAGGCGATCTGAGCGTGGAAAACCTGCCTGCCGAGGACGCATATCCAGAGCGCTATGTCGACGACATATTTGATGATCTGGACGACGTCTTGGAAGAAGAACTGGACCGTCGCCCAAACAGACATGGTCAGCGGCGTTATGATCGCGATCCGCTTGTTGCGGCGATCACGGATCCGTACGGGTCGGACAAGCTGCGGAACCTGAACGCGTCAAATGCGGCGGCGGCAGCATTCCAGAATGCCTCCGCAAACAGCAATGTCGGAAAGATCGCCACTTATCAGGAGGCGGCGTCGGAATATTATGACCTGCGCGAAGACCTGTACGACACCCGCCGGGACCTGCGCGAACTGAACGAGAGTTACGACGGGCGCAGCAGCGAAGAGATCGCCGATGACATCGCCGCGCTAGACCCTACCGACCCGGATTACAACGACACCCTGGACAGCCTGGAAGAAGAGTTACGCGACGCGTTAGATTATGAAGACGCGCGTGACTCCTTGCGCTCCGACGTTAGGGATTTGCGAGTTGATACTTTGGTCGCTCAGAAAGAAGCTGAACACGCCTTTTTCGAAGCTTCTCGTGGCACCGTCTTAACCGAAGACTCGCTTGCGGAATTGCACGGCAACTTGCAACTGCCGATCCCGGCCGACTGAGTCCTGATATACTGGACTGAAAAAATTCGGGAAGCTGGCAGCAATGTTGGTGCATAATATCAAGGTCTCAACGGGCGCTTATGATGACTCTTTGGTTTTGCAAAAAAGTGAATTGATGCAACCTTGCCCTGCCACATCATTCCGCCCATATCTAAAGCATGTTGCGCATCACACCTATTCTGCTGGCCGTTCTCTATGCGATCGCGATGTACCGGATTTCGGTTTGGCGAACACATCGAGAATTGGACGCGAAATCGACTGAGCTTGCCGACCCAGCTTTAAAACGCATGACGGACAGGTTGGCGGCGGCTTTAGATATCGAACGTGTTCCGGTTTATATCTACGAAATTGATCCTGTGAACGGATTGGCTGCTCCGGATGGGCGGATATTCATAACCCGAGGCTTTTACCGCAAGTTCAGAAACGGTGAGGTTTCCGCAGAAGAAATGGCCAGTGTAATCGCACATGAATTAGGGCATGTTGCATTAGGTCACGCCCGCCGTAGGATGATCGATTTTTCAGGCCAAAACGCTATGCGCGCCGCACTGATGATGCTTCTGAACCGATTTATTCCGTTTATCGGTGCGTGGATAGCCAACGCATTGACCGCCCTGTTGGCGTCGCGCCTTTCAAGGGGGGATGAATATGAAGCAGACGAATATGCGGCTGCCTTGCTGACCAAAGCAGGAATCGGAATTGAACCGCAAAAATCGCTGTTTCATAAGCTCGAAGACCTTACTCAGCAACGCGCAGGCGTTGTTCCAGCCTGGTTAATGAGCCATCCAAAAACCGATGAAAGAATTGCAGCTTTAGAAGCTTTGGAACAGCGTTGGGGCACTAGCTCATAGGTTCGAGTAGGCACGGACAAGCCTTTCATGCCGTGTCATCAAATTGACGGCTTTGCAGCGGTCAGGCTTAGGTTGTGAGAGCTTTGCCCAACCTTGGCAACCGAGCTTTTTTAAAAAGACTGCGCATCGTCCATCGGTCACCAGACAGCCGATTGGCTTCGGAAAGAATGCCCATGGCGACATTACCCATACCTTGAGGGTCCTCATTGTAAAATCCGAGTAAAAAAGTATCGGGGTCGCATCTTTCAAGACCTTCCTCGGCCAAGATGTTCTTGGGAAAGTCCTTGGCGTTGACAGTGATTATCGCGTCAGCCGAACTAACCACGGCGGTCGCCAATACGTGTATGTCTGCACTGTCGGGCAACCAAAGTTTTTGTTCGATGTTCGCTGAGGGCGGTTGTTCGGCATTGGGCCAGTGTGTCCGCGTTAGTGCAATTTCGGCGCGTGCCTGTACTTCTCCAGCCGCTCCAAGTTTGCGAGCTGCACGAGCCCATTCTTCCAAAATCCTAGTAGACCAGATCGGGGTAAAATGCCCTTGTTTTGCAGCGCCCAATAGCATCTCTCGCATCACCGAAGGGTAGATTACACAGGTATCGAGAACCGCTTTCATAGCCTAAAGAAAACAGCTTTTAGGTACCCGCTTTCGGCTAATTGCGGCAGCTGTGGATGATCAGGTCCAGCAAAGCCGGTGTGAATTAACTGAGCCTGCCTTCCCGCGCGCCCAATACCACGCGCGGAAGCGTCTCGAAAGCGACTCAGGTCAGCGGCATGCGAGCACGAGCACAACCCGAGATACCCGCCCGGTTTAACCAAAGGTGCTGCAAGCCGGGCAATCCTTTCATAAGCCCGCAAACCAGCATCCAAGGCCTGCTTCGAAGGCGCAAAGGCCGGAGGATCGCAAATCACAACGTCAAAGGCGGCCTTTTCTTCATTTAACTCTGCCAAATTTTCGAACGCGTCGCCCTGACGGGTTTGAAACCGCCCCGCAAATCCTGAGACTGCCGCGCCCTTCTCAGCTAGCGCCAAAGCAGCAGAGGAACCGTCGACCGACAAAACATGCCCAGCGCCGCCGGCCAACATTGCAAGACCAAATCCACCAACATGGCAGAACACATCCAAAACTAGTGAGCCGGGTTTCGTCAGTCTTGCGGCAAAGGCGTGGTTCGCACGCTGGTCGAAAAACAAGCCGGTTTTCTGCCCACCTGTTAAATCTGCCATGTAGGTCGCGCCATTCATTGGCACCGGTACCGGAGATTCCGGTGTTTGGCCGTGAAGCGTTGTGTTCACGTCGTCCAATCCTTCTAGTCCGCGCGTGCGGCCCGAGGCGTTTTTGATTACAGTTTTGACACCGGTAACTTTGACCAACGTGGCAGTGAGAACTTCAAGGTGATTTTCAGCCCACGCTGCGTTGGGTTGGATCACACAGACGTCACCAAAGCGGTCGATGATAACGCCAGGAAATCCATCTGCCTCGGCGTGTACAAGGCGATAAAATGGATCTTCAAATAGGTGTTCGCGCATATCCAGCGCGCGCTTCAATCGTGCCTCAAACCATTCCGAAGTTAACTCGGCATCCACGTCGCGATCCAAAACACGACACATGATCTTCGATGCCGGATTGACGGCAACTAACGCAATCTCGCTCCGTCTATCATCCACCAGAACAGCCAAAGATCCTGGTTCGATTTTGCGGGTCCGGCGATCCGTAACTACGTCACTGGCGTAGACCCACGGAAAGCCGTGGCGCAGGCCTTTCGCGTTTGCCTTGGGTTTCAGGCGAATTCTCGGTCGATTAGCGGGTTCACTCATAACGCCCTAATAGTAGGGAAGCTGCGGATGGGAAACCCCCTCACCGCGATCTGCCGCGCCACCCGCCGCGTCGTTTGGGTGCCCGTGCGGTCTCCAATCCTTCGCGCAAAACTTGCGTCATTGGATGGTTCTCATACTGGGCTGCATAAATATCGTGTAGTTCCGACAAGGCTTGTTTCTGGTCGCGGTTTTCTGGAAATCCCAGTGCCCAATCCAGAAAGATACTACGACATTCCGGCAAAGCGATGCCTTCGATGCGATAAGCTTCCTGTATCAGCCCCTTTGGGTCGTTCGGGTCATCACTGCGTCCCATCCTTGCCCTCCTCAAACACGGCCGTGATAAGTTCTGCTGCTGTGTCATAAGCGTTAGTCAGCGCGGCCTGTAGTTGCCCCACCTCGTCAAAGCCGGTGGCACGGCAAAGAAACGCCACTCCTCCCTCACCAATCTTGTCAGCCTCGATCATTTCGCCGGACAAAAGTCGCGCGGCACATTGTAGGGACCAACATAAATCATAGCATTCTTTAAGTGTCTGTCCCTGCGCGACTTCCAGCAATCCGGCGGCGGCTACGCCATCCAGGCCAGAATGTACATCGCGCTTTGCGGAGCCTGCCAGCAAGGCTCCTGTTTCAGCAATTAGTTCGATATCCATCATCCGGCCTGCGCCATTCTTTGAATCCCAAATGCCAGAGGGCGATTTTGCGGCGGCCAGTCTTTCACGCATTTCGGCAACTTCGCGCAAGACATTTCTGCGATCACGAGGCCGCGAAAGAAACTCGGCTCTGAAATCTTCGATGTCTGCCACCAATTCTGAATCTCCCGCGACAACACGAGCACGGGTCAGAGCGAGATGTTCCCATACCCATGCGTCGTTCTGCTGATAGTTGGTGAAACTTGCCCAACTCGTTGCAACCGGACCCTGATTTCCCGACGGACGCAAGCGCATGTCCACCTCGTAAAGCCGCCCTTGAGACATTGGCGCCGACAATGCGGTGATGAATGCTTGGGTAAAACGGGCATAATAGGTTCGGGTTGCTAGCGGTCGCGGTCCTTCGGACATTTCTTGATCTAGTGGATCGTATATCACGATTACATCCAGATCGGATTGAGAGTTGACCCGCCCTGCCCCCAACGAGCCCATTCCTAGAACCGCCGCGCCGCGCCCCGGTGCAGGACCATGCTTGGTCGCAAACTGAGCCGCGACAACGGGAAGGATTGCCGCAATAACAGCCTGAGCCAGGTCGGCATACTGCTGCCCCGCACTCGCGCTGTCTATCAATCCACGCAAGTGGTGAACGCCAATACGGAAACGCCACTCCTTGCTCCAACGACGGGCTAAGTCCAGTTGATTTTCATAATCGGTTTCGTTCTTCAACGCCTGAGACAACTCGGCTTCCAAAACCTCGCAGCCGGGCCAATCGGAGAAAAAGCTTCCGACGATGACCGCGTCAAAGACGGACGCATTTCTTGACAGGTAAGAAGCCAAAGCATGCGATGTACCCACAATGTCGATCAATAAATCAATGAGTTGAGGGTTGGCTTCGAATAACGAAAATAGCTGCACACCTGCGGGAAGCCCCGCGAGAAACCCATCAAGTGCCATCAACGCCTCGGAGGGTTGTGCAGTCTTGGCAAGCCGGGACAACAATTCGGGTCTGAGACGTTCAAAAATGCGCCGTGCACGTTGCGAACGCAGCGCCGGATAGGTCGGCCATCTCGCTAGAACGCTTTTGTCAAATTCGACCTCCGTATTAATAGGTGTAGGAATGCTGTGACCAGGGGCAAAGAACCCTTCGGTCAACTCGTGCACCTCCGTCAGTCGCCGCTTTATGCCCGAGATTAGTTCTGAGCTACTGACACCCATGAGACAGGCGATCCGCTCGATCCCGTCCTCGGCCTGTGGAATCTTGTGGGTTTGCGCATCGTGAACCATTTGTATGCGGTGTTCGACCTCCCGATGGGCGCGGTAATGGTCAGTTAGTTTCTCAGCCACTTCATCAGGCACCCAACCTTTGGCCGCCAATGCCGCGAGGCCCGGAACCGTACCCCGAACACGTAGGTCCGGGTCGCGCCCTCCTGCGATCAGTTGCCGAGTCTGAGTGAAAAATTCGATCTCACGTATTCCGCCCTGACCTAACTTCATGTCATGGCCCGGAACCAAGATTGCCCCCCCGGTACCTTTGCTTTCGCGGATTCGAAGCCGAATGTCATGGGCGTCCTGTATGGCCGCAAAATCCAAATGCCGACGCCACACAAAGGGTCGCAGCGCCTGCAGAAATCTTTCGCCTGCGGCAATGTCGCCTGCACATGGTCGTGCCTTGATGTACGCGGCTCGTTCCCAAGTTCGGCCCAGACTTTCATAATATCGCTCTGCCGCTTCCATGGCCAGACAGACCGGGGTTACTGCCGGGTCCGGCCGCAGGCGCAAGTCTGTTCGAAAAACGTAACCATCAGCGGTTTTTTCACTTAGCGTAGCGCAGAAATTTCGCGTGGCTCGTACCATGCCGTGCCGCGCCTCGTAAAAGTCGTCCGGGTCAAAGCGGGTTTCATCGAACAACACTATCAGATCAATGTCCGAGCTGTAGTTCAGCTCGTGCGCCCCCATTTTGCCCATAGCCAAAATTACCATCCCGCCGGCCGTCTCAATGTCGTCTGGCGACAAACCCGGCAACTTGCCACGCTGGATCAATTTCTCAATCTCAGTTTTCGCGGCAACATCAGCAGCAATGGAGCCAAAGTCAGTCAACGCTGCAGTGACCTTTTCCAGTGGCCATGCTCCCGCAAGGTCAGCTAGCGCTGTTAACAAAGCAACGCGTCGTTTTGCCAGACGCAAACCGGGCTTTAATTGATCTGAAGGTAAGTCGCGGACTGCCGTCATAACATCGGCTAAAGCCATATCAGGCCCCTGCAACGCCTCGGACAGCCAGTCGCCATCTTGCTCGATCAACCCTTTCAAATAGGGACTGGAGCCTGCTACACCTGCAACCAAGTCTGACTGTTCGCGCGTTAAACCCTGAAGCGCAGCGCGAATTTCTTCACCCAGCGACACATCGTAGGCACGGGGGAGCCGTTCAATGGACAACGCTGAGTTCATTGGCGCTCCAAGGGGGTATCTTGGCTGAAACTGTTAACCCAGACCTCATGCCGCTTTTCCCATAAGGATGAAATCAGCATCACCTTGGTCATAACGGCACCGGGACGTTCATAATCGGCCCGATAAGACAGCAATACGACGTCATTCGTCAAAACGCGCAACTGAGCCTCGCTAAGTTCGAAACTCGCCATGGTAGGGGCATTTGCGAATTGCCCAACATGATCATCCCTATTGGCGAAACCAGTAGGGTAAACCCCAAGGAAATCCGGACTCAAAAGCGCTCGGTCTGCTTGGGCGTCTCCCTCGACCAGCGCAGTCCAAACCCTTTTCTCTAAAGCAAGAATTTCGTCCAGCGACGGAGGTGAATTGTTATCAATATTTTGCATGATCGGAAAGTGCGCCTGATACCTAGGGACGTCAACCATTCTGGTCGCAGATCTAAAATGTAAATCTTTTTCACATTCCCCCCTTGCAACGTGTCATTCGCCCCCCATTTAGAGAATGTAAACAGAATTTACATCAACCCGGAGACAACAAATGACAGCACTTTCCGACACCGCCGTCCCGAAAAACCCGGGATGGATATACCGAGCCGAAACCTGGATGGACAGCAAAGGAAAAGGTGCCTGGATCGCTGCGATGGTCCTTGGTTTTATCTTTTTTTGGCCCGTCGGCCTTGCCCTTTTGGCTTATATGATCTGGAGTAAACGCATGTTCAGCAAGTCCTGTAGCCGTCGTTCTTCTTGGAACAGTCACATGAGCGCGATGAAACCCTCTGGCAACACAGCCTTTGATGCCTACAAAGCTGACACTCTGGCCCGCTTGGAGCGTGAGCAACAAGAGTTCGAGGCCTTCCTTCGCCGTTTGCGTGACGCCAAGGACAAGGCAGAGTTTGACCAGTTCATGAACGAACGCGCTCGCGAAAATCATGATGAACCGGATAGCGGTGAGCGAGCCTGACCCAGTCTTGCCCTGTCCCGTACTTCGGGACAGGGTGAAATAGATTTCACACTTGGACTTACCCTAATGACCCATCTACCCGATCCTGACAGTCAGCCAGAATTCTATCAATCAGTGGCGACCAAACGCTTTTTTGCGTGGCTATTCGACATAGCGTTCGTTTCGTTGCTTTGCACCGTTGCGATTTTGCTGACCTTTGGTCTTGGTTTTTTTGTCCTTGCGCTGATTTACGCGGTGGTTAGTTTCGTTTATCGCGTCGTCACGATTGCGAACGGTTCAGCCACGTTGGGAATGCGGTTTATGGGTATCGAACTGCGCGACGCATTCGGTTCACGCATGGATACGGGTAAGGCTGTGGCCCATACTGCAGGCTATTTCGTTAGCATGGCCTTTCCAGTGCTTCAGATTATCTCGGTTATCATGATGTTAACCAGTGCCCGCTGTCAGGGCTTGACCGACGCATTTCTCGGCACGGTTATGATCAATCAGCGCGCTTAAAGCATACTTTGCGTGAATCACTTGGCGCGTTCCAAAAGCATTGCTATCATCCCGTCGCGGGAGACACGGGACCCTCATGCGACACACGCTGCCAATAGCGCCACAATTTTATGTGACGGCACCACAGCCTTGCCCTTATCTTGAGGGCAGGATGGAGCGTAAACTGTTCACAGCGCTTCAGGGTGAAGGTGCTGATCAGTTGAATAACTGCCTTTCACAGCAAGGGTTTCGCCGTTCGCAAAACGTGTTGTACCGACCTTCTTGCACCGATTGCGCTGCATGCTTGTCGGCGCGGATTGACGTCTCGGCATTTTGTCCCGGCAAAAGCCAACGCCGGGTGATCAAGCGTAACGCTTATCTGAAACGCCGTGCGACCTCGCCTTGGGCAACCGACGAGCAGTTTGATTTGTTCCGCCGTTATCTTGATGCTCGTCACGCTGATGGCGGCATGGCTGATATGGATGTTTTCGAGTTCGCGGCCATGATCGAAGAGACACCTATCCGCAGCCGGGTGGTTGAATACGCCGATCCTGAGACGGGTGCATTAATAGCGGTAAGTTTGACCGACGTCCTGGATGACGGGCTTAGTATGGTTTATTCCTTTTACGACCCACTGAAACAGCAGGACTCTTTGGGCACTTACATGATCCTCGATCATATTGAGATCGCCCGCGAAGCAGGATTGCCCTACGTCTATCTGGGCTACTGGGTACCGGGCAGCCCGAAGATGGGATACAAAGCCAAGTTTTCTGGTTTCCAAGCTTATTTTATGGGAGATTGGCAGAAGATAAGAGAACCCGAGCGGTTTACGGATACGGTGCATCACCCACTGTCTTCGCCGCCAATCGCCGAGCAAGTCGCCAATATCCAGTTACCAGATCGTCACCCGACCAAAGGTTAACTTTGGATGAGGCAAAACCTTCATGCGGTTACGCTCGTGGTGCCGGATTATGACGCCGCAATTAACTTTTACACCAGTGTTTTGAACTTTAACCTTAGTCAAGATATCGACCTCGGTAGTGGAAAACGCTGGGTATTGGTAACTCCACCAGGATCTTGCAGCGGTTCACTATTGTTGGCACAGGCCGATGACGACCTACAATTCGCCTCAATTGGAAACCAAACCGGCGGGCGAGTGGGTTTCTTTCTTGAAACTGACAATTTTGAACGCGACTACAAAGCAATGCGAAGCCTCGGAGTGACGTTTGAGGAACAACCCCGTTACGAACCCTACGGCACTGTAGCTGTCTGGAAAGACCCATTTGGTAACCGCTGGGACCTGATTGAGTTTAATGACTAAGTATAACTTTGAACTCTGCTTGTTCTGTCGCTAAAAGCTACCATTCGTATTGAACTGGAGCGTGACACAGGTTCGCAAAAAATCGATGGGCTTCACAAAGGGTATCAACAAGTTAGCTTATAGCAATGCTCTTTCGCGTCTCAACTACTTTACTATCTCGTCGACCGAGAATTTTTAGTCTACCGAATTAAACCTGACGGAAATCTCGACTGAGTCATTTCCATCGGCGTATCAACAGACATCAATGAAAAAGGGCGCGCGCCGCCCCCTTTTCTTGGCCCTATTTTCATTCCTCCGATCAGTTCGGGATCAGATCCGGAACAATTGTCACGATCGTTGGGAAGAACCACAAGATGGCAATTCCAACCACTTGAATGACCACGAACGGAATTATTCCCCGATAAATATGGCCAGTTGTTACCTCTTTAGGTGCCACGCCTCTGAGGTAGAACAACGCGAACCCAAATGGTGGCGTCAGGAACGAAGTCTGAAGGTTCACTGCCACCATGATGGTTACCCATTTGGGGTCAAACGACCCGCCGTAGATAACCGGGCCTACAATGGGTATCACGATGTATATGATTTCGAGAAAATCCAGGACAAACCCCAAAATGAACAGCACAAGCATCACGATCAGGAAGACTGTGAACTCGTTGTCAAAACTCTTGAGGAACTGCTGGATATAATGCTCACCGCCAAACGATATGACCACGAGGTTCAGCAATTGCGATCCAATCAAGATGGTAAAGACCATCGATGTTACTTTGGCAGTTTCTCGTACGACCGGAGTGAGCACTCCGCTTGAGAACAGGACCCAGCAGCCGAACAGCAGGCCGAACAACGCGAAGATGTAAGCGGCGTAGGCAACGATAAACGCAATCCAGGTTTCTACGGTCACGCCACCCTGATTGATGCGAAGGTCAAAATTCACACCCATCAGCAACGCTATGATCACTGCAAAGGTTGACCAGATGATGACTTTACCAGATCGGCCTTGATCTTGCAGTTTCCTATATGCCGCGAGCATGATTGCCCCACCAGCGCCCAATGCTGCAGCAGGTGTCGGATTGGTTATGCCGCCAAGTATCGAACCAAGCACAGCGATGATCAGAACCAGCGGTGGGAAAACCACCCTGATCAAGTCATTGGTCGCGCAGCGTGCCGCTGCCTCTTTGCAGCCGTATGCAGCCAAAGCAAAAGGCAAAGCCAGCAACAGGAATGTCGCCCCCGATGATGTGGTCGGCGATATCAACAATATGTCAAACAGCAACATCAGCACCAGACCGATGGCTCCGACGATCAGCGGTTGTGCAGCGCGCGACGGTGCGATGCCTCTGGCCATCGCCAGCATGAGCCCAAGCAATACGACAACAACAGCCACGCCGTTTCCGATCGGCGCTGCCGAAGCAATTTTTGCTTCGCGAGCCGCCACCAATTCTTCTTCGCTCAGACGTTCAGCGCTGGCGGCACCTCCTGCGGCGTCAATTTCCTCCTGCTCAGCGACGGCCTGATCCCACGCGGATTGGCCATGAAGCTCGATCATCGACGCCTGACACTCGGGTGACACGTTGGTACGCAGCGATGCGCCCTCAGAAACGTCTGAAAAGGCTGAAACTGAGATATTTTGGCTGCCAATCACACCCGCGCTGCCAAGCAGAACCGCACCGACTATTATCGCGACCGGTACTCCCAACAGCCAAGTCAAACCTTCGGAACGGGTGATGGGTTCGCCTGTTCCTCCTGAAAGTTCAACTGCTGGAGCTTTCTCTGGGTTTAACAATGCATAGCCAAACGCATAAAGCGCATACAGCAGCGCCAGCATTATACCCGGCAACAAAGCTGCCTGGAACAAAGTCCCAACTGATACCACGGCTGGCTCACCAAGGTATGTTAACGCGTCAGTACATCCAGCCTCGACCGCGCGGGTTTCTTGCGCCGTCGAATAAAGATCGCCAGCCAATGTCCCCAGCAGTACGATCACAATCGAAGGTGGAATAATTTGCCCAAGCGTACCCGAGGCGGCAATGACACCTGTGGCCAACTCTGGCGAGTAGTTGTTGCGCAACATGGTTGGCAAGGCGAGCAGACCCATGGTCACAACGGTCGCGCCTACGATTCCGGTCGATGCCGCCAAGAAAGCACCCACAACCACAATTGACACGGCCAGTCCGCCCGGCAGTGGGCCAAAAACCCGCGCCATCGTGGTCAATAGGTCGTTGGCAATCTTAGACCTCTCCAAAGTGATGCCCATCAGGACAAACATCAAAACCGCCAGAAGTGTTTCAATGGATTGTCCGGCCAACACACGCTCATTCATTCGGTTCACAATGAACGAGACGTTGCGGTCCAGTGCAGTTTCCCATCCAGCCGGGAACACCGGCTCGCCGATTCTTGGCAAGTCCGGATATCGGAAGACGGATATTATGTCCGGTTTGACCCCTGAATTCACAAGGTCTCGGTAGGCTTGCGAGCCTGTGTCAATCGCCTGATGAACGAGCAATCCAGCGCTGTCCAACGCCGCAATTATTCCGAAAGAAATAACACCCGCTCCACCAATGGCAAATGCCACTGGGAACCCAGAAAGAATACCACCAAAGAGGCAGAAAAATACGATAATCAGGCCTATCTCGACGCCATCAAGTCCGAATAGCATTGTCTTGGTCTCCGTCCCTAGTGTGCGCCTTCGTAGGCTTCTTCACCATCGCCTAGGCTGTCTTTGTCGAGGTATTTTCCAACGCTTTCAGGCCCTTCAACGTATTCCAGATAGGATCTGTAAAGGAATGCAATGGCGTGCAAGAACACCATGCCCGCAAACGCGACCAGTAGAATCTTGAAAAGGAAGTATGCGTTGAAACCGTTTGGGCTGAAGCCAATGGTTTCAACGTTCCAGCGCAAGGCACGAGACTTCATTACAAGGCGATCCAACGTATCGCTGGCCGAGGGTTTCGGAACGATCAAGTGGCGCCACATAAAGTACCAGCCGTACATCCAAGTCAGCACAGCCATTGGCATCATGAACAGAACCGATCCCAGCATATCAATGACACGTTTGGTTCTATGACTGACCCCGGCATAGATCAGGTCCACGCGAACGTGACCGCCCTGCACGAATGTGTAGGTGCAGCAGAGACAGACGACCATGGCATTATAAAGTTTCAGCTCTTCAGCATACCAACTGATATCCATTTGAAACGGGATACCCAGACCAAACGCCATGTCTGGCCGTGCAAACACGCGTTGCATGAAAACGATCACGATCTGCTGAATAACCATCAAAAGGCCAGCCCATGCAAAGAAACGTCCCGTGGTGTTGGCAAAGCCTTCGAGACCGCGGACCATGCCCCACATGAAATTCCGGTAGTAAAGGCCGATTGCCGTCAGAACCAAAAAAAGTGTGAACACAACAAAGAAAAACTCTACAGAACCACCGTAGTAGACAAAGCGCATGATTGCTTCTTTGTCCGACCAATTCAGCCAGAGCTGCGGATGCGTAATGGCGTATCCAAAATTATAAAAGGCTTCGGCAATGTTCTGAATGAACCATATCAGTCCATTCCACAGGGCGCCGAAAAACGAGATGCCGTTATCGTCCTGCATGTTGTCCCCAGGTCGTCTCGGTTGCACTGCTGTTTATCGTGGTATGGTCATGTCCGAGCATGTGCAACGGGTAAGGTTTCCCCGCGTCCGCGGAGAAACCAGTTAATTTTTGGTTATGAGTGTTAGCCGCGAACGCGATCGCGCTGCGCGGTGTAGGCACCCGACGAAAGGTTCAACCATGCCGACGAAGCAGCCATCGAGTCCATGGCGCTGTCGTGAATTTTCTTGAACAGTTCGTCGCCCATATTTTCGTCCAGAACTTCCTGGCTTGCAGTACCGAACGCGTCCCAGACAGTATCCGGGAATTCCATGACTTTAACGCCGCCCGCCTGCAGACGCTGCAATGCAGCGCCATTGTTGGCCAGGAATTGAGCTAGGTTCCACTGGTGCGCTTCGCCTGCCGCGATCTCGATAATCTTTTGCTGAGCGGGTGTCAGGCTGTCAAAGACTTCTCGGTTGGTCGCCAGCGAAAGACCCGCACCCGGCTCATGGAAGCCCGCTGTGTAATAAGTCTTTGTGATTTCCTGGAAACCAGCCTTTTCGTCTGCCCAGGGACCGATCCACTCGGTTCCGTCGATCGCGCCTGATGACAGAGCCTGATAAACTTCCGAGCCCGGAATATTCTGTACCGACGCCCCAAGTTTGCCCAGCGCCTTGCCACCCAGACCAGGCATACGGAACTTCAAGCCGTTGAAATCATCGGGGCTATTGATCTCTTTCGAGAACCAGCCGCCTGCCTGAGCACCAGTGTTACCGGCAAGGAAAGACTTAAGGCCAAAAATCTGACCCAGCTCGTCATGCAGTTCCATACCGCCATCGTGGTAGTACCAGTTTACCAGCTCTTGAGCAGTCATTCCGAACGGAACAGCTGTAAAGAAGGCATAGCCCGGATGCTGACCGACAAAGTAGTAGTCAGCCGCGTGATACATATCGGCTTGACCGGACGATACCGCGTCAAACACTTCGAACGCGCCAACCAGTTCGCCAGCCGCTTTGATATCAACTGTCAGATTGCCGTCCGACATCGCGGTGATGCTGTCGGCGCAGCGCTGAGCGCTGTCGAAAACGCCTGCTAGGCCACGACCCCACGAGGTAACCATTGTCAAAGTGCGCTTGCCCTGAGCATAGGCTGGTGCTGCCAGCGCTGTAGCTGCGGCTGCAGATCCACCAAGTGCTGACGTTTTAAGAAACTTACGGCGATCCATGTGAGTGATCCTCCCCTTCATAATTCACGACCCGAGCGAAGCCCGGACCAATTGATCTCAGTGCGCGCCAGCCTACTGACACTCGATTGAAAGTGAATACCAAGAACTACGTAGCTGAGCCTGTTTTTTGCTACTCAACGCTGAAAATCAGGGCTGTTTTGCGTTTTGTAACCCCAGTCTTCAGTTCTTTGACACCGGATTCGCCCAATCTTTTTGCAATTTTCCGCTGGCTTGCGTATCGATTCGTCTATGAGGGGATTTCGTAACTTAATTTCGCTGACCTACGGACAGAAGCTGTCGCTCGTGGCAGCAATCCCCCTGATCGTGGCAGTGGCAGCTATTGCGTTTTTTGTCGCGTACGAAGCCCGTGCAACCGCCGAAAGGGAAATTCAGGCGTTAGAGCGCCGATTGGTCGCAGCGAAGAAAATCGAGTTGCGTAATTACGTGACACAAGCGCGCAACGGATTCGCATATATTTACGGGCGGGCCTCACCTGAAGATCAGGCTGCGAAAACACTGGTCACTCAAATTCTGTCTGCCATGATTTACGGAAAGGACGGCTTTTTTTTCGTTTATGATTATGAAGGCAACAACCTCGTAAGCCCTCGCCAGACTGAATTTATCAACCGAAATTGGGTTGGTTTGACGGACAGTGACGGAACACCTGTCGTTGACGAATTCATCCGCCTCGCCCGACAAGGCGCAGGATGGCACAGTTTCATGTGGCAGAAACCGTCGACCGGGGAAGAAGCACAAATGATCGCGTACGTCGTTGGTTTGCAGGATTGGCGCTGGGTGGTTGGAACCGGAGTGTTCATTGATGACATCGTCGCCACGGTGGCAAACGCACGCGCCGAAGTCGAAGCCCGTGTTCAGCGAACATTCCTATATATCGGCGGAATCGTACTTGCTGCGGTGCTGATCGTTTTCGCCTCGGGCATGTTGCTGAACTTCCGTGAGCGCAGGCTGGCTGACGCCAAACTCAAAGAACTGACCCAACGCGTTTTCGATGCACAAGAAGAAGAACGTGGTCGAGTGGCACGTGAACTGCACGACGGTATCAGCCAGATATTAGTCGGCGTCAGATATGCGCTGGACAACGCCCGGCGACGACTTTCGCGGGGTGATGATGAAGGCGCGCGGGTGCCATTGGACAAAGGTATAGAAAACTTAGGCAGCGCCATCACGGAAGTTCGGCGCATAAGCAGAGACCTACGCCCTGGTGTTCTGGATGATTTGGGCCTTGGGCCAGCGCTCAAAGCTCTGACCGACGACTTTCGCGAACGAACCGGGATCGAAACTGAATTTTCGACGGTCGTATTCCGTAACAGGCTGGATCAGGACAGCAAGATCGCCCTTTATCGGATTGCCCAAGAAGCTTTGACCAATATTGAGCGCCATTCCGGTGCGACACATGTAACTATAGATTTGCGTGGTCACAAAAAGGGCGCGACCATGAGGATCACCGACAACGGTCATGGCTTACCCAACGGCCCGGATCGAGTCAGCACAGGCATCGGCCTGCGAAACATGCAAGAACGAATCGAACAGCTTGACGGATCGCTGCGTATTCTGTCATCCCGCGGGGCACGCGGCGGCACGGTAATCGAAGCGAGCCTACCACTGAGTCACTTGCTTTCTCCACAGGAAGAAGATGCAACTCCGAAACGAAAGGCCGGTTCCTGATGACGAACGCGATCCGAGTCCTGATCGTAGACGACCACCCCATGGTCGCCGAAGGGATCCAATCTTTATTGGAAAGCTATGACGAGATTGAGGTCGTTGGCACCCTGTCTAACGGGCAAGAGGCCGTAGATCAGGTAACTACTTTATTGCCAGATGTAATCCTGATGGACCTTAATATGCCAGGCCTTGGAGGGCTGAGCGCAACCGAAATCATCTTAGAGCGCCTGCCGGAAACGCGCGTTCTAATCCTGTCGATGCATGACAGCCCGGAATATATCTCGACCGCGCTGAGCCATGGTGCCCGCGGCTATGTACTCAAAGATGTCCCTACGGATGAGATCAAACAGGCCATCGACGCGGTTATGCGAGGTGACAAATACCTTTGCACCGGGGCCAGCGGTTCGCTGAAACCCAAGCAGGATAATGCACGAGAAGCTCTGACTGGGCGTGAACAAACCATCCTGCTGGAACTGGCGCAGGGCAAATCCAACAAAGAGGTTGCGTTGGGTTTGGATATTTCAGTTCGCACGGTCGAGACGCACAGAAAGAACATAAAGCGTAAGCTTGGCATCTCGTCGACTGCTGGCCTGACCCGATACGCACTGGAACACGGAATGCTGCAAGGAACCGGCCATAGTTTCTGACAGGGTTGCTTGAGGCTCTCAAGACAAGGGCAACGATTATGCCGATGGTCGCGCGCCAACGGCCTGCCCAAAGAAAACCAAAGTGCCATCTTCGTCGATTACGTGAAACTCTCGCTGATGATAGGGTTGATTGAATGGCGGTCGAACGCGACCCGGTGGCAAATCGGACAAGTTAGGTTCCAATCGTGCGTACAGCTCATCAATACCCATAACATCGATGTAAAATGACTGATTATCCCCCAACGGTCGCCCGTCAGGTCGTTTCGGGCATTCAAGAAGGCGGATCGCGACACTACCATTTCTGAGAAATGCGTAATTTTCCTGTCTAAAGGTGCAGGAAAATCCAAGGCGGTCACAATAGAAGTCGATTTGGTTTTGCAACGAAGAACACAAAACAAACGGCGTCAGCTGCACAATTTCAGACACGTGGCCCTCCATAGTAAGTGACGAGCGCAACTTTTTCGGCGACCGTCTAATCCAGAAGTCGGTCTTTCCGAATACCTTCCCGTTCATAATGTTGTGGTAAAACGCGACCGTATAGTTGTCGGGTCCTCTCGACGCCCCCGCACATTCCCTCAGCCTCGACAAATGAGAAAATACCAACGTAGCGCCTCCGTTCGCCTTCGACCGGCGCAACACGATGCAATGAATATCGGCCCTTGAATATCTGCAAATCGCCAGGCTGCAGATCCAGATGCCGGACCTGGCTCATGTTTCCGTCTAAAACAGAAGCTACTGCGTCAAAGTTTTCCTCTTTGGAAGTACGGAGGTTGGGCACATATTGAAACGCACCACCCTTTTCACCATTCTGAATGGCCAAGGTTACAGTGTAATTGTTCGTATCGAAATGCCATGGGAATCCTTGCCCTTTTTCCACGACATTAATGATTACGTCAGCCAGCGGATCGTCGTACCGAAAAAAACGCTCTTTCGGTTCGTCTAGCGCTGCCCGGATGAAAGGTAAAAATGATGCATCCTCGTAAATACGGCGCAGCGGACCAGATTTGGCGAAATTATCTGCAGGCACAAACGCGTTGGAGCGTTCATAAAAACGGCGTATTGGGTGCCCGACCCCGAAACGCGTATCGTCTTTGGTAAAGTAAGCGTTCGTGCGATTAAAGGAACGGTGCGCCTTGTCAGAGACTCCGTCTGCTTCGCTCAATATATGATTAAGGCCGTTCTCATGCACGAAACCAGGTAAGACTGCGCAGCCTTCCTCGTTTAGATCACGGCGAAGATCATTGATCATCTGAGTGTAACCCCACGAATCCGGACGATCGATTGGGTATCGCCCGAGGTCAACCAGATCCTGCAGCATGATCCGCTCCTCCATTTTTTTCGCTGTCAGGTTCAGATTGTCTGAACACGACATGTCGATCATGCCCGTTTCGGACATAGACCTGACGTTTTCAGACCTGAAAAATCCCACGGGTCGCAATCAAAAGAGGCTCAAATTTCGCGGAAATTCCCGACACAGGTCACTTTACGCAATAAAATGTCGCAAAAATCACCTTTTCCGTTAGGAAATTGGGTCGATTGCCTGTTGACGGCCCCTGCCCCCGAACATAATGTCGCCTGCAAGCTAAGAAGGAGCCTCTGGCGATGAGAGCGCTAGTCGTAATCGTAGGAAACAAGCGCATGGGCCGGTAACGGTAAACCATAATCGACCCCATGCGCCTCCGAAGACCTCGGAGGCTTTTTTTTTGCTGAATGCAAGACACATGTCGCGAACGGAGCAAAGCAGATGACACGTGAGATGACCGGCGCAAAAATGGTTGTTCAAGCCCTCAAGGATCAGGGCGTGGATACGGTATTCGGGTACCCCGGTGGCGCCGTCCTACCGATCTATGACGAGATATTTCTGCAAAACGACATTAGGCACATTCTGGTACGGCACGAACAGGGCGCGGTTCATGCAGCCGAAGGTTATGCCAGATCGACCGGCAAGCCGGGCGTGGCCCTTGTTACATCAGGCCCGGGCGCAACGAATGCCGTTACCGGCCTGACTGACGCGTTGATGGACTCGATCCCGATTGTCGTCCTGACTGGTCAGGTTCCGACCTTCATGATTGGCTCTGACGCGTTTCAAGAAGCTGACACGGTTGGCATTACCCGCCCGTGCACCAAACATAATTGGCTGGTAAAAGACACAGATTCTCTTTCAGGAACCATGCACGAGGCATTCCACGTTGCCACGTCTGGTCGCCCGGGCCCTGTTTTGATCGACATCCCCAAGGACGTTCAATTCGCCACAGGCGAATACTCGGCACCAAAACCTTCGACCTCGCACTACCAGCCGGTACTGAAGGGCGATCTTGAAGAAATCACCGAACTTGTTGCGGCAATAGAAACTGCCAAGAAGCCAATATTCTATACTGGCGGCGGCGTTATCAATTCCGGCCCTGCCGCAAGTCAGCTTTTGCGCGAACTTGTCGACAGCACGGGATTTCCGATCACGTCGACACTCATGGGGTTGGGTGCCTACCCTGCCTCTGGTGAAAACTGGCTTGGGATGCTGGGGATGCATGGCCTTTATGAGGCCAATCTGGCGATGCATGACTGCGATCTGATGATCAATATTGGCGCACGTTTCGACGACCGGATCACCGGGCGCATCGATGCGTTTTCACCCAACTCCAAGAAGGCACATATCGATATCGATCCGTCCTCGATCAACAAAGTGATCCGCGTAGACATTCCGATTGTTGGTGACGTTGCACATGTTCTGGAAGACATTCTTAAAGTCTGGAAAGCACGAGGCCGCAAAACAGACTCAGCGAATGTAAAAAAGTGGCAGAACCAGATAGCGGAATGGCGGAAGGTCAACTGCCTTGCATTTACCAACAGTGAAAAGTCGATCAAGCCACAATATGCGCTGCAACGCCTTGAGGAGTTGACCAAAAAACACGACCGTTATGTCACGACTGAGGTTGGGCAACACCAAATGTGGGCGGCACAGTATCTGGGTTTCGAAGATCCAAACCGCTGGATGACATCCGGCGGGCTCGGGACCATGGGCTATGGCTTTCCTGCGTCAATAGGTGTGCAAATGGCGCATCCGGACGCCTTAGTGATAAATGTTGCGGGCGAAGCATCGTGGCTGATGAACATGCAGGAAATGGGCACCGCTGTGCAATATCGCCTGCCGGTAAAGCAGTTCATACTCAACAATGAGCGCCTTGGCATGGTCCGTCAGTGGCAGGAGTTGTTGCACGGCGAGCGGTATTCGCACAGCTGGTCAGAGGCTCTGCCCGATTTTGTAAAACTCGCCGAGGCGTTTGGAGCAAAGGGTATTCTATGTTCTGATCCCGCGGACTTGGACGAAGCGATCATGGAAATGATCAATTACGATGGCCCGGTCATCTTTGATTGCGTTGTTGAAAAACACGAAAATTGTTTCCCAATGATACCGTCAGGCAAAGCACATAACGAGATGCTTTTGGGCGAGGCAGAGACACAAGGCGTTATTCAGGCGGGTGGTGCTGTTCTCGTATGATCCGGCCAATGAAGGTGAGTGTGACGCGGCCTGCAAAGTGCACAAATAGAAGGTAAAAGTGATGGCCCACATGGGAATCGCAGACGCACAGGAGGTGGACGAGGCCTCGCTACGACTGCAAGTCTTCGATACGCGTCGGGGATGGCAGTTAGGTATTTTAATGCCCGCGTTTGTATTGACGATGTTTGTCACCTGGATTTTCAGCGGGTTAGCAAGCATCATCGACGCTGATGTAACATCGTTCAACAATGATTTCCGCATTTTCTGGGGTGCAGCACGGCTGGCAATCGTTGACACCCCTTTAGCGGCTTTTGACATAGACAAACTCGCAGAAATGCACGGCGTCAGCGATGGGCGATGGATGCCGTGGTCGTATCCGCCATCCTATCTGGTCGCGCTGATGCCCTTGGGGATGATGTCCTTTCCTTTGGCTTGGGGCGTTTTCAGCGTTTTGTCGATGCTGGCTATTGCTGCCGCCACGCGCCCGTTCACCAAAGGTCATCCCCAGGTTTGGTTAGCCTTTGCTTTCGCCCCAGCCTATTTGCCGCCCCTGTTTATGGGGCAGAACAGTTTGATTTGGGCAGCGGGCCTTTTGGCTGCCTTGGCTGCAATAAAAGACAATAGGCCGGTTATCGCAGGCGTCCTTATCGGCTTGCTTACCCTAAAGCCTCAGTTGGGTATCCTTATCCCTATCGCACTGATCGCCAGCGGCGCATGGCGTACATTTGTTTCAGCTTCTGTGACCACCATAATGCTGTCCGTCGGCGCGACGCTAATTGTTGGTGTAGAGTATTGGTCCGAGCTACGCGAAATGATGGAGATTCATTTCAGCGTCATTAAAAGCACAAGTGCAGTGAATGATCTTATGGTCAGCCCATTTGGCGTACTCGCCGGATTGGGGGTGCAGGTTTCAACTGCACTAACGATTCAGTGGTGTTTCACCGCCGTAGCCGCAGCAACAGTCGCCATAGCGTGGCGTAGCCCTGCGGTTGGGTTCGACTTGCGCGCTGCTGTCCTCATCATAGCGATATTATTGTCTACACCTTATCTCTGGTACTATGAGTCCGCGCTTTTGGCCCCTGCCGCGCTTTTCCTACTTCGAGCAGGTGTTCTGAAACCCAACCTGCTGGGACTGTTGCTAAGCGCTGCAATGTGGCTTGGGCTTTCCCCTGCTTTGATGCTGGTCGTGTTCGGTTTCGAACCGTCTTTTCGCTATTCTTTTGCACCTATTGTGCTTTTGGCTTTTGCAACCTGTTTCTGGGCCGTAATCCACCGCTTGGGAGCGGCTGGTTCTGCGCCTGACAATCTGGAGGAACATCCATGACCCCGCTGAACATCGTCAAAGGTTCCAACCGCCATTCGGCCTACAATCTGCGACCGACCTTTTCTGACGAACAAGAACGACACACAATTGCTTTGCTGGTTGAAAACGAACCCGGTGTTTTGGCCCGGGTTATCGGATTGTTTTCCGGCAGGGGTTATAACATCGAAAGCCTGACGGTGGCCGAGGTCGATCATACTGGCCACCTGAGCCGGATCACAATCGTGACCACCGGTACACCGCAAGTTATCGAGCAGATCAAAGCGCAACTCGGTCGAATTGTGCCTGTGCATGACGTACACGATCTGACCGTCGAAGGGCCTTCGGTCGAGCGCGAGCTAGCCATCGTCAAAGTTGTTGGCGAAGGCGACAAACGGGTCGAGGCCCTGCGCCTGGCGGATATTTTTCGCGCTAATGTTGTAGATAGTACGCTGAACTCGTTTATTTTCGAGATTACCGGTGCGCCGGACAAGATCGATGCATTTGCGGACCTCATGCGCCCACTCGGTTTAGTCGAGGTCGCCAGAACTGGTGTCGCAGCCCTTCTTCGCGGCGATTGATCATTCTCGACGCACCTTGTCCCGTTCGGAATATATCCGGCGGGCCGAGTTGTAGTTGCAATATGTTCGTTTTGATCTTCACCCAGTAGTCTTGCTGGGGGCCTAATGACTCTACCCTAAAAAATGCATGAAATTGTTTATGCAAAACACCATAAAGCCTATTGCGTTTGCCATTTTGGTCGTTAGCTTATGTACCGCAAAGTGGCGAATCTGACGTCCTATGTAGTCTTTTTTGTGATTATGACTGTTATTCGGTCATTTTGTCCGAGCGGTCGTGTTTTCCTGCAGTGTTAGAAAATTTTGGACGGACATGGCCGATACCATTCGCAGCCCTAAAGAATTGCGCAATATGTTTGGGGCTAACTTACGGCGCCTAGCGCAGGTTTATCCTTCTGTCGCCGCTTTGTGCCGACAACTTGGCATAAATCGTACCCAGTTTAACCGGTACCTTTCAGGGGAAAGCTTTCCCCGGCCTGATGTGCTTGACCGAATATGCCGATTTTTCGAAGTAGATGCCCGAATTCTGCTGAAGCCCTTGGACGACATAGATCCTCAACTGAGTTATCCGTCCGCAGAAGTGTTTGAGAACTTCCTGACATCAAAGGCTCAACCTTCTTTACCGCCGGGTTTTTTTTGGATGACAGAGACCCATTCAAGCGCCAAACAAGAAGAGTGTAGTCGGCTTTTATTCATACGCAGGGTCGGCCAGACGACCGTGTTAAGAGGTTATGAATCAAGGCAGATAATGCCGGACACACCGACATATTTGCGTGAACTTCAGGGCATTGTTTGTCATGCAAACGCACAGGTTTGTGTTTTGATGTCTCGACGCGGAGGACAAGACAGCCGCGTCATGGTTGTCTCGGAACAGCTAGGTGAAAGCACCTCTATATGGTTCGGCTATACGTCGTATTTGTCCGGAACTGATGATCGCCCTTCGGTCGTTCGCCCAACCAAGCTGTTGTTTTTGGGGGGTAACCTCTCAATGGCGATTAAACTGTCTCGGGTTTCGTCAAAAGTTTCAGGGCATGCAAAACTCGGCCACCCGGAATTGGATTCAGTTACCGATGGTTAGCCTGTCTGCTGCGACATGTATTATCAGTCACCAGCCGAACTCGGTGAATTCGAAATGTCGCCCTCTGTTATCAAGCGATAAAGGTGCCAACTGGCATGCCCTAATATTGGCAGGGCCACCAATAGACCTAAGAACCAAGGTATCATCGCTAAAAATGTGACTATCGAGATAAAGGCACCCCACATTAGCATAACCCAAAAATTCGTCCTGACATAAGAGTAGCTGGCGATCATTGCAGTCACGAAGTCCAGCTCTCGATCCAACAGCATCGGTATCGACAACACCGATATCATAAATAAAATTAACGCGAATACCGCACCCACCACCGTGCCGAATGCCAACATGGTCAATCCGTTTAGGGTCAAAAGAACTTCGGGCGAAGACGAGATATTTGTCATTGTTGAAAGGCCCAAGAACAATGCAAAGATCATGTGCCCCAGAAAAAACCAAAACAAAAACATGACAACTATGATAGCGCAGATCGAGGGTAATTGCCGACTGGTTTGCTGAAGCACCACGCCGAAGATCGCATTGAAACTCAGCGGTTCGCCCTGTTCCAATCGGCGTGACACCTCATAAAGCCCGACAGCGGCAAATGGCCCCAACAAAGGAAATCCAATCGCTGCCAGAACCAGCCAAAATGAAGTTCCCGTCTTCACCGTAATCCAGGCCATAATCCAGCCAGCGATAACATAGAAACCCGCGAACAAAAGTCCAAAAACGGGCGCTTGGCGATAGTCCTGCCAAGCCATGCCCAGGGCCTTCCGTAGCATCGCCGGATCCGCTGATTTCATTGTCGGCACACCGAAGGGTTTTTCCATTCTTCGGTTCTCCTCCCGAAAGTTGTTGTCACGCAGCAGGTCTGGTTTGCGGCCACTTCGTCGCTTCGTGATAGGCCGCTCCAATTGACAGCAATTTCGCATCGGATTCCCGCGGGCCAAGCAACTGAATTCCCATCGGCAAACCCTGCGCCCCAAAGCCAGCAGGCATAGATAAACACGGCAGCCCTATTAAGCTGACAGGTGTCACGACCTGCATCCAGCGATGATAAGTTTCCATAGGCGTGCTGGCGATTTCTGTTGGATACGGAATATCGACATCGAAAGGCCATACCTGTGCAGCTGGCAGGACAAGCGCATCAAATTCCGCAAACAGTTCTACAGCCTGCCGAAACCACTCGGACCGGACGACACTGGCATTGTGTACATCCATTGCGCTGAAGTTCATTCCTCGCGAAAGTTCCCACTGTGCGCTGTCTTTCAGCAACTCCCGGCGATTGGCCAACGGCATCAATCCTGCTGCAACGCTCCAGGATCGTAAAGTGATCCAGCTGTCCCAAATCCGGTCTGCAGCGAAAGGCGGCGCCAAGTCCTCAACCACCGCACCCAAATCGGAAAACGCTCGCAATGCATCTTTGCAAATATCAAGCACCCCTTCTTCGCATGGAAAGGCCCCTCCCCAGTCGCCAAGCCATCCGATCCGCAGCTCGGACAAATCGGTGTCAGCCAATGGGCTCACTGGAAGGCTCGCACGGCTGAGCGGCTGCCTTGGTTCAGGCCCTGACAGAACATCCAACAATAGCCCCAAATCCTCGGGACAACGCGCCATTGGACCAGCCGTAGACAACTGATGAAGAAAACTGTCGCCAACGGGTTCGGAAGGAACCCGACCCCAACTGGGTCGAAATCCATAGACGTTGTTCCATGCCGCTGGGTTGCGTAGGCTGCCCATCATGTCAGAACCATCAGCAAGTGACACCATGCCTGTTGCTAGTGCTACTGCCGCGCCGCCTGACGATCCCCCGCAGGATCGCGACGGGTCGTAGGGGTTTCTTGTCGCCCCATAAACAGGGTTGAAGGTATGCGACCCAAGTCCGAATTCCGGAGTATTCGTTTTTCCAATCAAAATTGCTCCTGCCTTACGTAAGCGAGACGCAAGCAGGTCATCTGCTTTGGGAACATGATCCCGAAAGATAGGTGATCCCTGAGTCGAAACAACTCCGGCTACATTGACCAGATCCTTGACCGCGATCGGTATTCCGTGAAGTGGCCCCCTGTTGGCGCCTTCGTCCATCGACCGCGCTTCTGCCAGCAAAACCTCAGGTTCCCGAAGGGCGACGATGGCGTTCACGCGCCCGTTCACTTCCCCGATCCGTTCCAACGTTGCGCGCATCAATTCAAGTGCGCTGAGGCGCCCCGATGACAGTTCGCGCTGCAATGAAGTGGCCGATGTTTGGGCTAAATCCATAAGGCAGAAAAGGCTCTTGTTGTGGGTATCCTGACTCAGCCTATCCGGGGCGCATCATCATTTAAACACGCAGTTTGAATACATCTTTTCCTGCTTTGCCCTACACGCATTTTTGTCTGGCCCGAATTACCCCCGAGTGATTTCGGCATGGAGATATGATTGAATATTCTGCAGGCAGTTTAGTCGCTCTGCGCTTCGGACCTGCTTTTGCCCGCGACATTTAGTGCCAGCGTCGCGGCCATGAAACCATCGAGATCGCCATCCAAAACTCCCTTGGTGTCCGAGGTTTCAAAATTCGTCCGCAGATCCTTGACCATTTGATAGGGCTGCAAAACGTAGGATCTGATCTGATTGCCCCAACCTGCGTCCCCTTTGGCTTCGTGCGCTGCATTGATTTCTGCGTTGCGACGGTCAAGTTCCTGCTGGTACAAGCGCGATTTCAGGGCTTTCATCGCGATGTCCCTGTTTTGATGCTGAGACTTTTCTGAACTCGTCACAACAATCCCAGTTGGAATGTGTGTGATCCGCACCGCCGAGTCGGTCGTGTTAACATGCTGCCCACCTGCACCAGATGATCGGTACGTATCGATACGGATATCCGCGGGGTTTACATCGATCTCTATATTGTCGTCGACCACAGGGTATACCCAAACCGAGCTGAAAGACGTGTGCCGTTTTGCAGCCGAGTCGAACGGCGAGATACGAACCAGCCGATGTACTCCGCTTTCGGACTTTAGCCAGCCATAGGCATTGTGCCCGGAAATTTTGTAGGCTGCGGACTTAATTCCCGCTTCCTCGCCAGCCGTTTCTGATTGGAGCTCGACTGTGTAACCCTTTTTCTCCGCCCAACGAACATACATCCTCGCCAGCATTGAAGCCCAATCACAGCTTTCCGTACCTCCTGCGCCCGAGTTGATTTCGAGGAACGTGTCATTGCCGTCCGCCTCACCATCCAGAAGTGCCTCCAGCTCTTTTTTCGCAGCCTTCGCCTTCAGTTTGGTCAGTGCCTCTTCGGCGTCGGTAACAACCTCCTCGTCTTCCTCCAACTCACCCAGTTCAATCAGTTCGATGTTGTCGTTGAGATCAGTTTTGATCGAATCGTAAGTTTCGATGGCGTCCACCAATAACTGACGTTCGCGCATCAGTTTTTGGGCGCTTTCAGGGTTGTCCCAAAGATTTGGATCCTCGACGCGAGCGTTGAACTCCTCCAATCGGTGTGGCGCCGTCTCATAGTCCATACGCTGCGCCAAAAGCTCCAGCGACTTTTCGATTTCCGTCACTACATTCTGGGTTTCGGCGCGCATGGTCAGGTCCCAACTTGCTCAATCAGGCCTGCGTGATAGCAAGAGCTTTGGGCCACCACAAGACGAGCCGAAATGTTGTGACTGATCCAAGAGACGAGTTTCTTGCCAAATGGCAACTGACCTTTCCAGTTCTGGTCGCTGAAACCGATCAGGCGCAGGTATGGAGGGTTGTACAAGCTGACGGTCGCTTTGCCGCGCTAAAACTGTATCGTCGTTCGGATCGCGGCAACGAGACGCACGGGTCCAGCTTATTACGGCTATGGCAAAGTCGCGGTGCGGTTCGAATTGTCCAAGATGAAAAATCTGCAGTACTTATGGATTGGTTGGATGGGCCATCTCTTGGTGATCTGGCGCGGGCCGGCAGGCCTGATGCTGCACTCGCCGTGCTGGCCAAAATCGCCGGTCGCCTCCATCATGCGCCGGTCGTTAAGGACGCTGAATTGAAACCTCTTCATGAGGTTTTTGACCCCATATTCTCTTGCCAATTCTCACTTAATTGCCCAAGCGACTTTCGGAGGGATATGGTTCGAGCAATGCATCTGGCGCGAACCCTGCTGACCAGCCAACCGATTGCGACCGCGCTACACGGAGACCTGCATCCTGACAATGTCATTCTAACAGATGATGGCCCACGGGTATTCGACGCCAAAGGGTATCTGGGTGATCCCGCGTTTGAACTCGCAAATGCCCTGCGCCATCCAAAGGGCATGGTCGAACTGGTGCGACAACGAAGTCAGATTGAGCGGTGCCTTACACTCTATTCCAGTGCGATGAACGTAAGCTCTGAGCGACTGGCGCAATGGGCCGCTGCAAAATGCGCACTGTCGATATTCTGGCGTGCCGACGGACAGATCAAGCACGACAACGAGGCCGACTTACTGCATCTGCTGCTTGAGATCGTGGATCAATAAAGCCCACCGCCCTGTAACTCACCCTGACTGGCATTGGGACCGACGATAATGCTCTCGCCAGTTGAAGTCGTGACTTGGCGAGCCGATCCCTGAGCTTCTTCAAACAAGGGCAGATCAGACCCCATGGCAAAGCCACCGTCGAAAACACGGTCAATAAAACCATCAACGCCATCGCGGAAGTATTCGGCAACTACGTATTCACCTGCCGCATCATCCGGCAGTCGCGCACCGCTAAAGCGATCGATTTTTATGAAGTGACCACCGGGGGGAACGTCAAAGGGACCGCCTCCATATTTTTCAACAGCCTTTTCCATAAAGCTTTGGAAAACAGGGCCGCACATTGTGCCACCATATGCCCCACGCCCCATTGCGCGTGGGCGATCATATCCAATGTAACAGCCAGCCACGATGTTCGAGGTGAATCCGATAAACCAAGCGTCCTTAGAGTCGTTGGTAGTACCGGTTTTGCCAGCCGTCGGCACAGGCAGATTGACGTGACGCGCCGCAGTGCCGCGATCAACCACACCTTTCATCATGGACGTAAGTTGATAGGCGGTGATTGCATCCATAACCTGTTCGCGATCGGTTACGATCTGCGGAGTCTCATTCGGTTCCAGCCAACTTGAGTTGCAATCAAGACATTGGCGATCGTCGTGCCGGTATATCGTTTTGCCAAAACGGTCTTGAATCCGGTCGACCAAGGTGGGGTCGACGCGTTCGCCGCCATTGGCAAACATCGCGTATGCTGCGACCATTTTATATAGAGTTGTCTCTTCAGACCCCAAAGAGTTGGCAAGGAACGCGCCCATGCGGTCATATACGCCAAAGCGTTCTGCATATCCCGCGACCACAGGCATGGTTACTTCCTGAGCCAAACGGATGGTCATCAGGTTCCGCGATTGTTCAATTCCAGTCCGAAGCGGCGTAGGTCCATAGAACTTGTTGGACGAATTCTTGGGCCTCCAAAGACCCTGAGGCGTGTTGACCTCAATTGGAGCATCCACAACGATTGTTGCAGGGCTGTATCCACTATCCAAGGCGGCGGCGTAGACAAAAGGTTTAAAACTGGACCCAGGCTGGCGTTGTGCTTGGGTAGCGCGATTGAAAACAGTGTCTTGGTAGGAAAACCCACCTTGCATCGCAAGAACACGGCCCGAGTTTACATCCATCGCGACAAAGGCGCCCTGTACTTCGGGCACCTGACGGGCGGACCACTGTCCTTCTTCGCCAGCTACAACAAGGACGACGTCACCCCGTTTGAAATTGGCCGCAAAATCACCCTGCATCCACTGGATATCAGATCGTGGGATAACTCCATCCGCCGGACCATTTTCGATTCCTACGGTCAACGATTGCTCGGCCACATTCAGTACAACGGCTGGATACCACAGCGTCGGCAATAGAACGTCGCGGGGAATTTCTATGACGGATAACGCCTCGCGCCATTGAGCTTCATCTCCGAGTTTGTCTTCCGGTATGACTTCACCTGTTCCGCGCCATCTTCCGCGTGATCGGTCATATTTCTGCAAGGCTTCTCGTAAGGCTCGGGCTGCTTCGACCTGCATTTCCTCGTCAACTGAGGCACGGACTGTAAAGCCACCTGTAAAAAATTCGCCCTCGCCAAAATCCTCGCTGAGTTGGCGGCGGATTTCGTCGGTAAAGTAATCACGAGGTGGAAGCGCGGTGCGGAAGCTTTCAAAGTCGCCATTTTGGACCGAGCGAAGCGGCATATCGACCTCTGCCTCATAGGTCGCCTGATCGATGTATCCGTTTTGCTGCATCTCCCGCAGGACATAATTACGTCGCGCCAGCAGGCGTTCTTTCTGTCTGACAGGATGGTAATCTGACGGCGCCTTGGGCATCGCGGCCAACATTGCAGCCTCATGCGGAGCCAGTTCTTGTAGCGTCTTGTTGAAATAAGTCTGCGCAGCAGCCGTAACGCCATACGAATTCTGGCCCAGAAAAATCTCGTTCATATAAAGTTCGAGAATCTGTTCCTTGTCCAACGTATCCTCAAGCCTGGTGGCAAGGATTATTTCCTTGATCTTGCGTTCTGCCCGTCTGTCACCCGACAGCAAAAAGTTCTTCATCACCTGCTGCGTGATTGTCGACGCCCCGCGGACGGTTTCACCTTTGGTACGTACGGCCTCGACACCGGCGGCCACGATACCGCGTGGATCGTAGCCCTGATGGGTGTAGAAATTCTTATCTTCCGCAGAGATGAAGGCTTGTTTCACGAGGTCGGGAATTTCTTCGGACGGCGTGAACAAGCGGCGTTCTTGGGCAAACTCGTCTATCAACTGACCTTCGCCGGAATAAATTCGGCTTATGGTCGGCGGTTTGTATTGAGCCAGCGACTCGTGGCTGGGCAGATCGCGCCCATACATCCAGAAGATCGCGCCAATCACCAGCGCGGTCATAAAGATTCCCAAAGTCACGAGGCTGAAGATTGCCCCGAAAAAAGAAAGAATAAACCGGATCACGTTACTGCCTTTTTCTCGCGGTGCCGCCTATATAGTGCCGCCCTGCCCGCGGGTCAAAACACGAAAGGCTACATTAGCCGTTTTGCGCCGTCGGGTCACTGACCGATCAGGGATCGTTTTACCAGATCTTCCTTACGCCACCTTTCCAGTCCATTAAAAATTCCCTGCGCCATCCCAGCGCGCCATTCCGGATTTCGGATATTTTCAAGGTCACGGGGGCTGGACAAAAACCCCAGTTCAACCAGAACAGAGGGGATATCCGCCGCTTTGAGTACAGAAAAAGATGCTGTGCGGATTGGTTTGCTGTTCATCGGCCCGCCTTGCTGGGCCATTCCGTCTGCTATGGCTCTCGCCAAAGCTTGCGTACGTGGTTGGGTTTCACGGCGAGCCATGTCCAAAAGTATGTCAGCCACTTGATCATCCGATCCGCTCAAATCGACACCCGAAATTAGGTCACCGCGATCATGTCGTTCAGCGAGTTTCAGGCTGGCAACATCTGAAGCTTCTGCCGACAAAGTATAAACGGCTGCTCCGTGAGCGCGGCCTTCCGAAAGTGAATCTGCATGTAACGAGATAAAAATGTCTGCGCCGGCCCGATGGGCAAGCGCGATGCGGCGCTCCAGAGAAACAAAGTGATCGTCCACTCTGGTCAAAACGACTTCGTAGCTACCAGACCGCAGGAGTACTTCACGCAGCTCGCGCGCGAATGTCAGCATCAAGGTTTTCTCGTCGACACCACCCACTTCTGCACCGGGATCAATACCACCATGACCTGGGTCGAGCATCACGCGCACCGGACCTTTGGCATCTAGTCCTGGCGCAACTGAAGAAACTGAAGGTTCCGGTAAATCCCATCCCGGTTGACGCGGCGCGCCAGCGCCGGCAGCAAAAGTTTCGAAGTCCGTTCCCATGAGGTTTAGCGTCAGCACTGCGCCGCCTGTCGCAGAATCGACCCGCAAATCGGAAGTCTCGACTGCTAGCGGTGCGCCCAGTTCCAAAACCAACCGCGACCAACCGGGAACATAAGCCCCAAACTGAACATCGCTGACGCGACCAGTCTGTAAAAACACGTCGCGATCCAACCCTGTCCAGTCCACCTCTTGAAAGTCCAAAACCATCCTGTAGGGATCGCGCAAAGTGAATATCCGGTAAGGCACACCTTGGCTGAGCGCCAATTCAACGCGGACTCCCGCCCTGCCCTGATCGGTTATTCGGGATTGTTCCGGTAATATGCGTGCTAGCGCGTTAAAGCTCTGCGCAAACGCAGCGCCGCTAAACGACCAGATAAGCGCGATGGCGAAAATTATCCTGCTCATGACCTCAAGTTTTTTTGAGATTCTTTTGCCCCACCCTACAGCACGGAAGGGAGTTTGTGAACGCTCTAGCCCGCAGCTGAGCCTGCACCTCGGTTTGCCATGAATTCACGCAGGCGACTCAACCCTTCTTCTATGTCGGCAGATGAACGAGCATAAGAAAAACGTAGCGTTGTATGACCTCGTAATGGATCGAAATCCAACCCTGGCGTCACGGCGACCCCAGCTTCATCCAGAATCTCAGCAGCAAATGCGAGACTGTCATCAGTTAACTCGGAAACGTCGGCATAAACGTAGAATGCCCCATCTGGCGGCGCGATATTAGTAAAACCCGCTTTTGGGAGCCCCTCGAGCATTAACGCGCGATTTGCCCTGTAAACGTCCAGATTGGCTTGCAACTCATCGTCACACTCCATCGCCGCCAGTGCCGCCACCTGGCTGGCATGAGGAGCGCAGATAAACATGTTCTGCGCAATGCGTTCGACGACACGCACCTGATCTTCGGGGACAACCATCCAACCAACACGCCAGCCAGTCATCGAAAAGTACTTGGAAAACGAGTTGATGACATAGCACTCGTCGGTCAACTCCAGCGCTGTAACGGCTTTGGCCTCATATTCTAACCCGTGGTAAATTTCGTCACTGATAAAGGATGCGCCCTGACTATGCGCAGCTTCGATCAATGCGCCCATTGAACCGTGATTTAGCATCGTTCCAGTCGGATTCGCAGGCGAAGCGACCATTAGCCCTTGTAAATCCTTATCCAAAAAATCCCCTGGAACCGGTTGCAACCGATTTTCCGGAGCGGTTTGCAAATCGACGGGCACCAGCCCCAAAGCCTTGAGAATCTGACGATACGATGGATATCCCGGCGCACCAATTCCGACGCGATCACCGCTGTCGAACAAGGCAGTAAACGTTAGTAGGAATGCGCCCGACGATCCGGGGGTTACAACAACTCTTTCCGGGTTCAAGTCCACGTTGTACCAATCGCCATACAACTGTGCGATCCGCTTTCTCAGGGCTGGTAAACCCAAGGCAACCGTATAACCCAATGGACCTTGGGACATTTCTTTTGCCAAAGCATCAACAGCACCTTTGGGTGCACCCGTTCCTGGCTGGCCAACTTCCATGTGGATGATGTGACGCCCTGCTTCTTCCGCTCGGCGCGCCGCTTCCATCACATCCATCACGATAAAGGGATCGACCCTGGACCGGGTTGAGTTTCTCATGCCCATCTCCCATGTTGCAGACATGGCTTTTGAACGCTTATCCAGGCTGGCGTCAATCCCGACCCTGTTGTTGGTGGCAGCGACATGGATATCAAGTCTTGCTCAGGCCAGTGCTCAAAGTCTGATCCGTGACCCGGATATCGAACATGGGTTGAGGGAACTGGCATTTCCTCTTTTGCGGGCGGCTGGCCTAAACACAAACAGAGTGCGGATTTTTGTGGTCAACGACTCGACCTTCAATGCATTTGTCATCGACTATAACGCAATCTACCTGAACTATGGCCTGGTCCTTTCAAGCGAAAGTCCAGAGATGTTGCAGGCAGTGATCGCACACGAAGCTGCCCATATCGCCAACGGTCATCTGGCAAGGCGCGCAGAAAACCTGCGAGCAGCTCAACGGAATGCGCAGTTCGGTACAGCGCTCGCCCTGATTACCGCCCTCGCTGGCGGCGGTGAAGCTGCAGCGGGCATTGCAGTGGGGACGTCTTCGTCGGCTTTACGCAGTTTTCTTGGGCACACCCGCGCCGAAGAGGCAGCAGCAGACCGCAGTGCCGCCAGCTATCTGCGTTGGGCCGGAATTTCACCAAGCGGTATGGTCAACTTGCACAGAAAATTCGCCGGTCAGGAATTGCTGACTACGTATAATCAGGACCCTTATATGCGTTCGCACCCGACTAGCCGCGAAAGACTCCGCGCGGCAGAAGCTTTTTTGGAAGAGTTCGGCGATCAAGCCACGCGCAGCGCAAATGCGGATTACTGGTTCGCCCGCATCAAGGGAAAGTTGTCTGCTTTTTTACGAGCGCCCGGTTGGACCCTGCGTCGAGCGGCCGAAGAAAACCACCAGGACATAAGGCTTATGCGTGAGGCGTCAGCCTATCATCAAAACCGCAATTTAAGCCAAGCCCGCAAGGCCATCAACGCTGCCCTGCAACTTCGCCCAGACGATCCATTTTATTATGAACTGAAAGGGCAAATTTTATTGGAAAACAGGCAGGTAAAAGACGCTATTGAAGCATATGGCGCCGCTGTAGAAATGGCGCCGCATGACGCGTTGATACTTGCGGGCTATGGGCGCGCCTTGCTGGCCGACGACCAGACGAATGAGGCTTTAAAAGCACTTGAGAAAGCACGCACCAGGGACTACCGAAACTTAAGACTAATGCAGGATTTGGGCGTCGCTTACGCGCAGCTAGGAAACAAAGGTATGGCTTCGGCCGTTACGGCGGAAAAATACGCATTGCAGGGCCGTCTGGCAGACGCTGGCATTCATGCGAAACGTGCCGTTGCGCAGTTGCCCGAAGGATCTCCGGGTTGGCAAAGGGCGCAGGATGTGCTGATTGCTTCGGAACGCGCTGAGAAAAACAAAAGGAGAAGGAAATGATCCTCAGACATGTTGCACCCGCCCTTCTGGGGCTTTCCTTGATTACCGGTCCTGTGCTCGCGCTCGACCTCAGCGCACTCAGCGACGACGAGAAGGCTGAATTTGGCGCGCAGGTTCGGGAATACCTCCTCGAAAACCCTGAAGTGATTATCGAGGCAATAAACATACTGGAACAGCGCAACGCCGTAGCCGAAGCCGAGGCCGATAAACAGCTCGTGGCTGCCAACCAAGAAGAACTGTTCAACGACGGTTATAGCTGGGTGGGCGGCAATCCTGATGGTGACATAACTCTGGTCGAATTTATGGACTATCGTTGCGGCTATTGCCGCCGCGCGGTGCCCGAAGTGGCCAGTCTGTTAGAATCTGACGGCAACATTCGCCTTGTGATAAAAGAGCTGCCCATTCTGGGTGAAGCATCAATTATGTCATCCCGCTTTGCTGTAGCGACGAAACAGGTTGCCGGAGACGACGCGTATAAACAAGTACACGACGCCCTGTTGGAGTTCAGCGGCGAACCCAACGAAGTTACCTTGCGCCGTATCTCGGACGGTTTAGGGTTGGACAGCGATGCGATTATCGTGGCCATGGACAGCGACGACGTCACTGCTGAGATCAATCAGACGCGCGAGCTTGCCAGGAAGATGAATATCTCTGGCACGCCCTCATTTGTTTTGGGAACCGAAATGCTGCGGGGCTTCCTGCCAGCGGATCAGATGCAGCAGATCGCGGATGGCGTAAGGGCGGACAAAAGCTAAAGCAATCCCTTTTCATTCGTCAGAGACCAGATTTAGGCTTCTAGGCGGTGGCGTTCAATGCGCGTCATAAGTAGTGCCAGAACGCTGTTGGTGAATTACTCAGCCGCCGCCTGAACTGCATCAAGCTCTGCTGCCTTTTTCTCGACCTCTTCCACGATGTGATCAATCATCTTTTCATTCGACATTTTGTGGCTAGCCTTGCCTGCCAAATAAACCATTCCCGACCCCGCTCCGCCGCCGGTAAAACCGACATCTGTCATCAATGCCTCGCCCGGGCCGTTCACAACGCAACCGATGATCGAAAGGCTCATGGGAGTCTTGATATGCTCCAATCGGTGCTCAAGCACTTCGACAGTTTTTATCACGTCAAATCCCTGACGCGCGCAGGATGGGCACGAGATGATATTGACACCGCGGTGACGTAGACCGAGCGACTTCAGTATCTCAAAACCGACCTTAACTTCTTCTACGGGATCGGCGGACAGGCTTACGCGGATCGTATCACCAATGCCCATCCAAAGCAGATTACCCAAACCAATTGCCGACTTGATGGTGCCGGATACCAGTCCGCCTGCCTCGGTTATGCCCAGATGGATGGGAGCGTCGGTAGCCTCGGCAATACCCTGATAAGCGGCGGCTGACAGAAAAACATCGCTGGCTTTTACGCTGATCTTGAATTCATGGAAGTCATTGTCCTCAAGAATCCTGATATGTTCCAGCCCGCTTTCGACCATCGCCTCGGGGCATGGCTCACCGTATTTCTCAAGTAGGTGTTTTTCCAGACTGCCCGCGTTGACGCCGATACGTATTGAACAATTGTGGTCACGCGCGGCCTTGATAACTTCTTTCACACGCTTTTCGTCACCAATATTTCCGGGATTGATGCGAAGACAGGCGGCACCGGCTTCAGCCGCCTCTATACCGCGCCGGTAGTGGAAGTGAATATCCGCAACGATCGGAACCGGGCTTTCCCGAACGATTTCATTAAGTGCCTTTGAAGACGCTTCGTCCGGGACAGAGACCCTGACGATATCTGCACCTGCTTCTGCCGCAGCCTGTACCTGCGCCACGGTTGCGGCCACATCGGTTGTAAGCGTGTTCGTCATAGTTTGCACCGCGATCGGAGCATCACCGCCGACGGGTACATCGCCAACCATAATCTGACGGGACTTGCGGCGATAAATGTCGCGCCACGGGCGCACGTGATTGAGGGACATATGGGCTGTTCCGGCGTTACCTGCGTTGCGCTTTAGATAGTTCGGCCCGCCAAGTATCGCAATGCCGGTATTACTCTGCAGGTTCTTCTACTACCTGAGTATTAAGTTCGGCCACCAACTGCTTGAGCGCACTGTTTTGATCCGCTTCAAGGTCAGCAACTTCGAACCGCTCTGCCACAGCATCCTTGGACAGGATAACCCCCTTGGTTACTGTTCCCGGCGCACCAACGGGGCCAAAATGCTCGCCATTCATCGCGAAATAGACAGAACCCGAGGCTCCAGCACGCAATTGGGGCGGCTCTTCTGTCAGAGGCACTTCGAAGGTGCTGCCCTGCTCTACAGTGCCCAACGTGCCCTCAAATATGACACTGCCGTCCGAGGCCGTAACCCGCATCCAGGAAGGATTGACAGCGACAATTTTCAAAGTTGTGTCCAGTTGCTCGACCACTTGGGGCAATGCAGGGCGCTCAACGGTGTGAAACTCGGCAACCTCAACCTGAGGAGGTTCCGGCGGACGGAAAGTGCCAACGGTGCGTGGATCCAATGTCGAAATCGGCGCGTCTCGGGCAACCAAAACTGGAACATCAAGGGCCTGCGGTCGATACAAACGATCCAGCGCCTGAGCATTTGGCGCGTCAACGCTGGCAATCTCAGTATCGTCAACTTGAATACTTGCAGCGTCCAACGGGTCCAAATCCGTCAGGACAACCGGTGCCTGTTCTACCGGACTGACCTGAACCTGCTGAATACGGTTCAGAACGGACCATCCGCCATAGCCAATACCGCCAATAACCGCCAAAAGAACAAGCGAAGATCCTATCGCACGAGGCTCGATCTGACTGACGAAGGACTCCCTACCTGGAAGATATGGCGTGTTCGGCGAAACAAATGGATCGCGAGCTTTCGGCCCGCGCGATGGAAGTTCGCCGGTCGGCTTGCGGACAACAGATGCCTCGGCCGACATGCCATGGGCTACTTCGAAACCACTTTCCGCGCAGAACGTAGCAAAGGATTCGTCAGGATTCATGCCCAGGTAGCGCGCATAGGAACGCACGTATCCCGCGATAAAGCCAGGCGTGTCAAATGCGTCGGGGTCAGCGTTTTCAATGGCAGCAATGTAGTTGGCCTTGATCCGCAACTCTCGCTGAACATCGAGAAGAGATTTGCCCATCGTGGCACGCTCACCACGCATGACATCGCCAAGACGCAACTCGTAATCGTCAAAACCCTTTGGTCTGACGTCGGTTTCTTCGTCGGAATCGCGCTGTGATCTGCGCCCAATCATTCCTGCTGCCCCATTCTGCCTTTTTGCGCGATACACGCCAATGGCGAATCATCCCCAAAACGATTCGTCCACCAATTTTATTAGCGCAAGCTTAACACGCGACATACACGTTGCACACTTTGGCGTTAGGTTAACCTGCAAGTTCGGCGCGATTTAGCGCACAATGTGACCAAAGTTCGTCAATCGCTTGGATCAGACGGTTCATTTCGCCCGGTCCGTGAACGGGAGAAGGGGTAAATCTCAAGCGTTCAGTTCCCCGAGGTACCGTTGGGAAGTTGATCGGTTGAACGTAAATTCCGTAATCGTCCAGCAACATATCGCTCAACTTCTTTGTATGAACAGGGTTGCCGACGATAACCGGAACGATGTGGCTGCCGTGATCAATTAGCGGCAAACCCATGCCCTTGAGCCGCAATTTGAGGACCTTGGCTTGCGTTTGATGCTGTTCCCGCAACTCAGTTGCACCCTTGAGATATGCAACAGATGCTGCTGCGCAGGCTGCGACAGCAGGCGGTAGCGAGGTCGTAAATATGAAGCCTGGCGCATATGACCTTACTGCGTCACACATTTTGGCGCTGGCTGCTATATAGCCGCCCATAACGCCATATGCCTTTGCGAGCGTCCCATTAATAATATCGATACGATGCGCCAGACGATCTCGCTCGGTTACACCGCCGCCTCGGGGGCCATACATGCCAACTGCGTGAACCTCGTCGATATAGGTCAGTGCACCAAACTCATCTGCCAGATCGCAAATTTCCTCAATAGGACCGAAATCACCATCCATCGAATAAACAGATTCGAACGCGATCAACTTGGGCGCAGAGGGATCGTCGGCCTGAAGCAACTCTCGAAGATGGGCAACGTCGTTGTGTCGAAAAATTCTTTTGGCACCGCCGTTGCGGCGCACTCCTTCGATCATAGAAGCGTGGTTCAATGCATCGGAGTAAATGATCAGACCCGGAAACAACTTGGGCAACGTCGAAAGCGTCGCATCGTTAGCGATGTAAGCACTGGTAAACAGCAAAGCGGCCTCTTTGCCGTGCAGATCAGCCAACTCGGCTTCGAGGCGTTTGTGATAAACAGTGGTGCCCGAAATATTGCGAGTGCCGCCCGAACCGGCGCCGGCCGCATCAATCGCCTCGTGCATTGCGTTCAAGACAACTGGATGCTGGCCCATACCCAGATAGTCGTTGCCACACCAGACAGTTATGTTCTGTTGCGACCCATCTGGGCAAGTACGTACAGCGTGCGGAAAATGACCGTTGCGGCGTTCGATATCGATGAAGGTCCGGTAACGACCTTCCTCGTGCAGCCTAGAAATTGCTGAGTCGAGCTTAGCATTATAGTCCAACGGTTTCTCCTTCTGCGCCCGGCTTCGTTCTTGTAATAACCGGACCACTCTTTAGCCGCAGGTAACAGCGCAAGCCGTGCGTGCGGATCTGCATCCCTTTGATAACCGTGCCTAGCGAGAAATCCAGAGTCGCATCATTGATTTGCATCAATTATCTTCGTTAAAGCCTTTCGACAAGTATAGTTACGGCAATCAGACGCGAGGAAACGCCGCAGGCAATCGCAACACAGTCTCAACGTTTCCGATAGTATACACCATTTCTTGGCGATACGCACTGGACGGCGCTGTCTGCCCTGATAGGCTCCGCGCCAGTTCAAGACTTTCAGGAGAAACCCATGTCGTTAGACGCTGTTCTCAGCAGGATCGACTCTGACCTGTCCACCTCAATCAACCGTCTGATGGAGTTTTTACGCATCCCGTCGATTTCCACTGATCCGGCCTTCAAAGAAAAGGTCGACCAGGCGGCAGATTGGTTGGTTGCCGACCTCAAAAGCATAGGGATTAAAGCCGAAAAACGAGCCACGCCCGGCCACCCAATGGTCGTCGGTCATGTCGGCGAGGATGGCATCGGTCCCCATTTTTTGTTTTACGGCCACTATGACGTTCAACCGGTGGACCCTTTAGAGCTTTGGAACCGTGAACCTTTTGACCCAGCTTTGGAAGAAACTGAAAACGGACAAGTCATTCGCGGGCGCGGCTCTTCGGACGACAAAGGACAACTGATGACTTTCGTCGAGGCCTGTCGCGCTTGGAAAGCGGTTCATGGCACTCTTCCCTGCCGCATCACTTTCTTTTTCGAGGGCGAGGAGGAATCCGGGTCCCCGTCGTTAGTGCCTTTCCTCGAAGCCAACAAGGAAGAGCTGAAGGCAGATCTGGCGCTGGTCTGCGATACATCAATGGTTTCACGCGGGGTGCCATCAATCTCTTCGCAGTTGCGCGGCATGCTAAAGGACGAGTTCACGATCATCGGCCCCCGTATCGATCTGCATTCAGGTCATTACGGCGGCCCTGGCCTGAACCCGCTGCGTGAAATGTCAAAAATCGTCGCCTCATTTTATGACGAAGAGACAGGTCGAGTGGCGGTAGATGGGTTCTATGAAGGCGTTTACGAAGTGCCTGAAGAACAGTTACGTCAATGGGAAAACTGCGGATTTGACGAAGCTGAGTACCTGAACTCGGTGGGTTATACTCAGCCGCATGGCGAAAAAGGTTACTCAACGCTCGAACAACAGTGGGCACGGCCAACGTTAGAAGTAAACGGCCTATGGGGCGGTTACAATGGCGCTGGCTCTAAGACCGTTATCCCATCCGAGGCGCATTGCAAGATAACCTGCCGACTAGTAGGCGAAATGGACCCTGACGATTTACGAGACAAAATCCGCAAACACGTGGAAGCGCGACTTTCCACCGACGCGAAAGTCGTCTGGGACAACGATTTGGAAGGCTCGCCCGCCTCGGTCATGAACCTTGATCGACCAGAATTCGAAGCTGCACGCGGTGCGTTGTCCGATGAATGGAATCGAGAAGCTGTCTTTACAGGTATGGGCGGTTCCATACCTGTAGTCGGCTATTTTGATACGGTTCTTGGCTTGGACTCTATGTTGGTCGGTTACGCTAATGATGACGACGCGATCCACTCGCCAAACGAGAAGTACGACGTGAAAAGCTTCCACAAGGGAATTCGGTCCTGGGCGCGCATTTTGGATGCTTTGAACAAATGAGCTAAATAAGGCACCGCTTTTTTGGCGGTGCCCTTTTTATTTACCAATCCATTTTCACATATGAATTACGCGCCCGTAAGCGTCGAGAACGCTTTCATGCATCATCTCTGACAAGGTTGGGTGCGGGAAGACCGTGTTCATCAAGTCTTCTTCAGTAGTTTCAAGCTGCCGACCAACAACGTAGCCCTGAATTAGTTCGGTGACTTCGGCACCGATCATGTGGGCGCCCAGCAGTTCACCCGTTTTGGCATCAAAAACCGTCTTGATTAAGCCCTCTGGCTCACCCAATGCGATCGCCTTGCCATTTCCGATGAAAGGGAACTTGCCAACTTTAACGTCGTGACCCAATTCCTTGGCCTTCGCCTCAGTGTAACCAACAGACGCCACCTGCGGCTGGCAATAAGTACAGCCGGCGATGCTTTCTGGTTTGACCGGATGTGCGTGCTTGCCCGCGATCAATTCTGCCACCATGACCCCTTCGTGGCTGGCTTTATGCGCCAACCATGGTGCACCGGCTATGTCACCAATCGCATACAGTCCATCGACACCCGTGCGACAGAATTCATCCGTAACAACATGGGTGCGGTCGATTTTGACGCCCAGCGCCTCGAGCCCAAGGTTTTCAACATTACCGACAATTCCAACCGCTGAAATAACGGTGTCGAAATCGTGTTTTTCGACTTTTCCGTTGACTTCGATATGAGCGGTGACTTTGCCTTTGCCGCGATCCAGTTGTTTGACCATCGCCTTTTCCATTATGGTCATGCCCTGTTTCGTAAAGGCTTTTTTGGCAAATGCGCTTATCTCAGCGTCTTCTACGGGCAGCACGCGGTCCATCACTTCGACGACAGCAGTGTCAGATCCTAAAGTGTTGTAAAAGCTTGCAAATTCTATGCCAATCGCACCCGAGCCGATTACCAGTAGCTTCTTTGGCATCCGGGGTGGCATCAAAGCGTGTTTGTAGGTCCAGACGAGATCGCCATCCGCCTCGAGACCCGGCAATTCACGCGCCCGCGCGCCAGTGGCCAAGACAATGTTTTTCGCAGTCAACTCTTCGGAGCCTTTGTCTGTTTTGACACTGACTTTTCCCTTCGAGGGGATCGTCGCCTCGCCCATGACCACGGTGACTTTGTTCTTTTTCAGCAGATGCCCAACGCCACTTGTTAGTTGTTTGGCCACGCCACGCGATCGTTTGACCACTGCATCCAGATCGTAGCTTATCTTGTCTGCCGCCAAGCCGAAATCCTTGGCTCGTTCCATAAGGTGAAACACCTCTGACGAGCGCAGCAGCGCCTTGGTCGGAATACAACCCCAGTTCAGACAAATTCCACCAAGGTGTTCACGTTCCACAACTGCTGTCTTCATTCCCAGTTGTGCGGCACGAATGGCGGCAACATAGCCCCCGGGGCCTGCCCCTATTACGATCAGATCAAAGGATTGTGCTGCCATGTGTTCCTCTCGGCGCGGGTCTGTTTTAAACTAGTTTACCGTTAAACTATTTTTTCCAACGCTTCAATAATGGTCTCCGCGACATATGAGGCGCAGGATAAGAAAGGCGCATTTGCGCTGAATTCAGCCTATACCCCTAGTGCGGCTAAGGCTAGAACTGAGACGCAAAACACTTAGGGTTTTCCGAACTGACTGATAGTCGAGGGAATTGTAATGGCAAAAACGCTCAAGGATTTATTGCTCGCCCTACTGAATGCAACGCTTATCCTGTTGGCGTTGTGCCTATTTTTAGGTTGGAAGCTGGCACAATCTGTCGAAAATATTCGTACGGGTTTCACTGAGAATCTCAAGATGGTCGCTCCGCTACGTGATGAGATGCAAGGTATTGCAGGAGAGATGGCTGGTCTGCGCAGCGATCTCGCGACATTTCGCGAAGAGGGCAATGTACTGGATACAGTTACACGGTCAAAACTTAACGGCGCATTGGATCGCCTTGGCAATATTGAAGCCAAACTGGAAGAGACACAGACCCGACTAGCGGGTCTTGTCGAAAATCCCGAAGACCTGATCAACCACGCAATTACCACTTCATCCGAAGCCGTTGGCAAACAGATTGTGGCTATTCGGGGTTGCGAGCCGCCGTCTTAACCAGCCGCCTGCAAATCTCGGAACGTCGATCCATACCCGCCGCTGTTGACGTAAGCGGCTTCATGTTCGGTAGTAGCTCGCTCAAGCGCTTCGTTGCGGTAAGGGAAACGGCCAAATTGTCTGATCACTTCGCGATGAGCCCTGGCATGCAGCAAATTGCTGGCGCCAAACTCTGGCATTCTTTCGCACATCAGGCGAACACATCGTTCCTGATCGCACAGATTTTCTGAATGCATCATCGGAAGATAAAAGAATTGCCGCGCAGGTTCGTCAATCTTCATGTCCCAGCCCTTATCTACGGCGCATTTCGCAGCAGAAAGAGCAGCGCGGTCAGTCGCAAACGCCTGTTTGCTGCCCCGGAACATATTGCGCGGAAACTGATCCATCAGAATGATGTAAGCCAGTGACCCACTGGGGTACGTTAACCACATAGAAAACCGACCTTCGCAGGCTGCTTTCCATGTTGGCAAAAACCGTTCCCTGATTGAGGTGTCTAATGTCTCGTCCTGAATATACCAACCGTCAGGACCAACTTCGTCTAACCAAAAACTCAGTACTTCTTCGGGACCAACCATGCCCAAAACTCCGTTTATGCCCTCCCCAGGGACGTAAGGTCATATAAGGCCGTTTTACAGAACTGTTACAGTAACATATTGCAACACTGGCGACATAAATCCGGCGCTTAGGCAGTTTCTTGCGCATCAATTTCATCCTGCGCGGCTTCGATAGCAACCTCCTGCGCAACCTCCATGGCGACAGGTGACGCCGTGGGGTAAACTGGTGCAATTGCTCCGGTTTCGTCCACCGGCACGTAAGCACGCTGAGTCATTCTGTAGGCCGCGTAAATCGCCATTACGAACATCAAAGCTGCAATAAACAGGAAAAAGCCCTGTGGCCCAAATATCGCACTTCCCATCAACCAACCGGTAATAACCGGGCCAGCAATTGCGCCTAATCCGTTAATGAACACCAGCCCACCCGATGCAGCAGCCATATCGTCATATTCCAGATAGTCATTGGTGTAAGCGATGAACAATGAATAAAGCGGGTTCGACATTCCACCGATCCAAAAGGCGGAGATCAGCAGAACGGGAAATGTCACGCCAAAAATCATGCCCACCATTGCAGAAACTGCGCCGACCGCTGCAACCAACATGATTAAAAGGCGGCGATCCATCCGGTCTGAAACCCAGCCTAACGGGTACTGCAGTACCAGCGCACCAATGTAGAAAGAAGCTACGAAGGTCGAAATTTCAGCAAGTGACAAACCAGCCTGTGCGCCGTATACCGCAGCCATCGCAAACTGGGCACTGAATACTCCCCCCAAAAGGAACATTCCGACGCATCCCAGCGGCGAAGTATCTAGAAGCTGCCGAAGGGTCATGGGCTTGGTGGTATCAAACGCCGGGGTCGGAGAAATCGACAGCAAAATTGGTGCGAACGAGATCGAGACCAGGATCGAGGCAATCACAAAGGTTTCGTACCCAGCTGGATCACCGACAAGCATCAAGGCCTGTGCGCTGACGATCCCCGTCATCTGAACGATCATATAAAGGGATAATGCCTGTCCTCTGTTTTCATTGCTGGCAGCATTATTCAGCCAGCTTTCTGCCGTTACATAAACTCCTGAGAAGCAAAACCCGATTACCACCCGTCCTAAAGCCCAAGCAATCGGGTCTGTAAGCAAAGGATACATGATCATTACAGCCGAGATAAACGAAGCAAGTGCTGCAAACACCCGGACATGCCCAACCCTTCGGATCATCTCTGGTGCAAGCCTCGAACCTCCCAGAAACCCTAAAAAGTACGCTGACATCACAATCGACATCTGAAATGTGGAAAACGACTCAATTTCGCCACGGACACCCAGCAGCGTTCCCTGCAGGCCGTTTCCGACCATCAACAACCCCATACCGAGCAAAAGCGCCCATGCGCTTGAAATTACCTGAAGCATCCCGGTCTCCTGGAGCCATCATTCGATTTACCACTAGATGCGATCAAAAATCGCCTTGGTCGCGCTTGTCTACGACATTGTCTCGAAATGATCCTGAAAACACGTCTTTCACGGGATCAAAAGCGACGCATCACCATAGGAAAAGAAACGGTACTTGTTTGAAACTGCATGCCTGTAAACCGCTCGGACGCGATCCTGCCCGATCAAGGCGGATACCAACATGAGCAGTGTTGATTTAGGCAGGTGAAAATTCGTCACAAGGCCGTCGGTCACCTTAAAATCAAAGCCGGGATAGATGAAAATGTCGGTTTCGCCTTCCCAAGGTTGAACCTCTCCTCCTTTGGCCGCGCTTTCGATCAACCGAAGCGCCGTTGTACCCACAGGAATGACCCGTCCACCCTCAGCCTTTGTCGCCCGAATCTCGGCTGCCGCCGTTTCGCTGACCTGACCCCATTCCGCATGCATTTTATGGGTGGTCACATCCTCAACCTTTACTGGCAGAAAGGTGCCCGCGCCAACGTGCAACGTCACATGGGAAAAAGATACACCTTGCGCAGAAAGCGCGCCCAACAAGGCTTCGTCAAAATGCAGTGATGCAGTCGGCGCCGCCACCGCTCCCGAATGGCGTGCCCAGATTGTTTGATAATCCGTTTTGTCCTGTTCGTCCGCCGGCCGTTTGGCCGCTATGTAGGGCGGCAATGGCATTGCACCCGCTCTTTCCAGCGCCTGATCGAAATCCTCACCTGTTTTGTTAAAGCGCAGCAAAGCCTGACCGTCTTCAATCCGTTGAAGCGTGGCGCTCAGCCTTTCGGAAAATATAATCTCTTCGCCCAATTTTACCTTCTTTAGCGGTTTGACCAGCGCAGACCAACTGCCATCGGCTTGTGGGTCTAGCAGAGTGGCCTCAATTCGAGCGGATAATGGACCTTGCTGACTGACGCGATAGCGACGCCCATTCAGTCGCGCGGGAATTACTTTTGTATCATTCAGAACCAGGCGATCACCTGGGCGCAGCCAATTTGGAAGATCGAATACATGCTGATCAGTAAGGGAGTCACCCTGTGCCACCAACAACCGCGCAGACGACCGCGGGTTTACTGGTCGCGTCGCAATAAGTTCTTCAGGTAGGTCAAAGTCGAAATCGCTGAGTTTCATAGCCGCGCCATACATCGGCGAAAAAGATTCTTCCACCACTCACACTCAGCGGTCCTCACCTCTGGAATGCGAGGCCGGGTGATCCTGAATCGATTTGTTCAATGTAGCATTCGGCCCATCAGAGACAGTTGGCGCAGGGGCGCGCATCAGATTTCGAAGAAACAGCGGAGCCAGCCCAGATAATGGGTTCACGGAAACAGCAGGTCCGGTCAGTGGACCCTTGAGAGTATAATTGAAGGCAAAAACGCCTTCTCCTTTGCGGGTCAGAACGCTTCCCACAGCATTCAACAGATAGATCGGCGATATTGCACCGCGCAGGTCCAGCAGACCTTCGACTGTGTCGATTGTCCCATCGAAGGAAAGACCCATCGAAGGGCCAACTGCGCTGCCGCTAAGTACCTTAATCTCGGTTGGAGTTACCCGCATTTTGCTATCGATGGCAGAAAAAAAGATACCTTGGCCTGCCATTTCATCCACAAGACCGACCAAGCTTATGGCGTTCAACAACGCCGCCATCGCTGGGGCATCCTTGATGCGCGTATTTTCCATCCTAAGGGTCACATCGTAATTCCCCGCTTCGGCCACTGGATCCAACTGCAAAGCCAATGATCCGCCGCGGGCTTGGGTTATGACACCGGCCGAGCGCAATACAGCGCCTGCATCATCTGAACTCAGGTTAACTGCGCTCCGCCCATCACGTGGAGAAACTTGCCCGCTGACCGCTGCTCCTCCATTAACTGCGGCAGTAAATGCACCGTTTAGACCGCCAGTTGTTCTGAAGTTCCCTCTTAGACCTGTTAAAGCTACTGATTGCGTGACCTGCAACCGATCCAACGCGACCTCCAAATTTGGACCGGGACCCGAACCACCTCCGCTGCCGGACCCAAATGTGGATTTGCCCAAATTCAACACACCGCCCAACACGCGAATGTCCGGAACCCTTGCCCCACGTCCGATCAATTCGGCAGGCACCGCCAACCAATCACCCAATTCAAACGAGCTGAAACGGATACGATCAAAATCTCCGTCACGAAATGAAATCGATGCGCTGGAGCGAAGACCTGCAGCGTTCAATCGCAGTGATTGGACGTTTGGTTGTTCACCCAATGTCGCCTCAATCGACATCGTACCTTCACCGCTTTCGGACTTCCGCCATCCTAATTCTGGTATTGCAAGACCGACCCCTAACAAATCAGACTGTGCTGTCAGATTGGGCGGATCACCAGCGCCAATTCCCAGAGCGAAATCCGCCTGTCCGCTGCCAGTCAACATCCCTTGCGGCAAGCCGGCACCGATCTGCTTCATCAATCGGTCGGATAACTCGATCTGACCGGTTAACTGGCTTCGCAGCGGTGCACCACCTCCGATCGGTTGGGTCCATTTGGCTTGTACTGGGACATCTCCATAAAACCCATCCCCGCCAATCGACACCTGAGTTTGATCTCCGGTCAAAGCTAGCTGCGCAGCCTTTACCACTGCGTCAGGAACAAGCTTGTCGCTTTGAACATCGAAAACATCACCTGCGTAGTGAAATTCTGTGTCCTCAAGTTTCAGGTTCTTAATTAAAGGCAGCGAAAGCGTGCCCTCCAGACGCACCCTGCCCTCAGCCAAGTCAACCGGAAGATTGGCCTTGGTCATTACCTGCAAAGGCGGCCTATCCAACAGCGAAAGCGCGGCTGTCACGCTTCCGTTCGCCTTCAAGCGGACAATGCCGGGAGTTCGTTTCTTAATGCTTACATCCGGGATTATGAAAGACGTACCCGACGCATCCACAGCGCCGCCTTGGTCGGCGAACACCAATCCTTGTTGAGCAGTTACAGTAAAACGTCCATTCAAAAAATTGACCTGACCCTGCGCATCCTTGACCGGAGGCATCGTTTTAGCAAACCGAACTTCCGTTTTGTCAAAGTCGAAACTTGCAAAAATGTCGGGTCGTATATCTGGCTTCGCGCGCAGAGAAAATTCGAGATCAGACATCTGGCCCTCAAACAAATTTTCGTCCACCCATTTACGCGGCTTTGGCGCCAACTTTTGCGGCCAATACCCAAGAACTTGGTCGACCCGCATTTGATCGATCTGGCCGTCGATATTCGCAACCCAACCATCGGGCAGTCCAGCAATATCACCGCTTAACCGCAGTCGATGATCGCCATCCTCAACGCGCATTTGTCCCAGCTTGACCCTAAACGGAGCCAGCTTCATCTGAAAGTCCACGTCTGCATGCGTTAAGGTCAATGGTTCAGGAAACAAATCGGCGGGATTGACTTGAATACCGCTCAGCCGGAACTGCCCGTCCATGCTTTCCAACCCGGCGGCAGTGACACCTTGCAGGAACGCTTTGCCATCGCCCTGAACATTTCCCCACGCTGAATTGATCGAAACTTCATTAAAATCCAACACATGCCGTTTAGGGTCATAAGTGAAATATGTGCGTGCTGATTCAAAATTTATTGGGCGCGTCTCGGGCGTTGGCTGCACTGCGCCCGAACCAAGATTAAGTGTGGCAAAGACTGAACCAAGATTGCCATCCGCATCAATGCTTCCACGCAAGGCCCCAGAAATTGGAGATTTAAGAACCTGCATCCAAGCCAGTGCTGGGCTATGCCCGCTTATGTCCTCGGCCGGAAGATCGGTAATCGTGATGCCAAACCTAGCCTCGGCACTTTCTAGCGTACTGGTATAATTTGCCTCGATTTCGCTTACGTAATCTCGACCTGCCAGCACTGAAAAACTGGTGGCCAGTCTGACCTCGCGCGCACTACGGGTCATCTGAATACGACCGCCGTCCAGGATCCAAGACCTACCTTGTCTGAGGTCGCTGTAATCCAGAGTAATTGCATCCAGTTCGACCGAAGTCAGCGCCGACAAAGCCGGGGACATAAACATACTGTCCGAAGCCTCGATCAATTCGGCCATGTTTGGCGCTCGGCCAACCGGTGCGCTGTCGGTTCCGACTGTCATTGTCAAAGCTCCGTCAACGCCGCGCGACAAGGCGATCTGTGCGCCTTGCAAAATGATGCGTTTTGGCCTCACATGACCACGCAGCAACGGGCGCATGGCAAGGCTGGCCCTCATATCTGAAACTTCGGCGATTTGCTGGCCGGCAGCATCGCTTATCTGGACATCTGTCAGGCGTAAACGTGGTCGCCAACCTTCATGTATTATCAGGCTGACGTCGCCGAAGCGTATTTGAAATCCGCCCAGTGCTTCATCCAGCCGGGTCTCCACCCTGTCGCGCAACCAAAGCGGCGCATGCACCCGTTGTCCGACGACCATGAACGCGGTTACTAAGGCAAGCAGAACCAGAACAAATACGCCCCGCATGGCCCAAAGCCCTGCAGTACGGCGGCGCGAGCGGCGACGTGGTTTCTTACCCACTTCATTGTCGACTTGCCGTTCTGATTGCACCAATTTGCTTTCCACACCTTTTAACCCGCCCGGCATGCCCTATGATATTGGGATACCGAAAATAATATTAACCGGAGATCGCACATGCCCGAGGTTTCAGACATTGCACCCGATTTCACGCTGCCCCGAGACGGGGGAGGCCAGGTCAGCCTTGCAGAGCACCGCGGCCATCCAGTCGTTTTATTTTTCTACCCCCGTGATGATACGCCGGGCTGCACCAAGGAATCCATCGGTTTCTCAGAACAACTGCAGGCATTTGCCGACGCCGGCGCTCAAGTTTTCGGCATCTCTCGCGACAGCGTTGCCAAGCACGACAAGTTCGTCGCCAAACACGGTCTAACCACACCGCTACTGTCCGATGAAGGCCAAACCGTTTGCGAGGACTACGGAGTCTGGGTCGAAAAGAACATGTATGGGCGCAAATCGATGGGGATTGAGCGATCAACATTTCTTATCGATGCAGACGGTCGCATCGCCCGATTATGGCGCAAGGTTAAGGTGCCCGGTCACGTCGAGGAAGTACTGGAAGCCGTCCGCTCATTATAATCCTCCTCGACCCGCGACAACATTCAGATTATGTCCCGCTGAAATATTACTCAGGCGGAGCGATCCTTTGGCTAAAACACTAACCCAGATGGCGACCGAAGTCCTTACAACTGCTGATGGGCGCGCCAAAACAGATCTGTCTAAAAGTCATGCCGCAACGTGGTTCGCCTCGCGCACAGGCGAGGCCCCTGAGATCATAGTTGGGACAGCGACGCCGCCCTTGTCGCCTGCCCGACCCGATAAACCCGAGCTTCTTTCGCCACGGGAAGTACCCAAACGTCGACCGGGCACAGAGGAAGGCCGCATTGCGCTGTTACATGCAGTCGCGCATATCGAATTGAACGCAGTAGACCTGCATTGGGACATCATTGCCCGTTTCGGTCATGTTCCGATGCCGGTTGGGTTCTACGACGACTGGGTCAAATGTGCTGAAGAAGAATCTCGTCATTTCGAGATGGTCTGCGACTGTCTTGAAGAAATGGGTAGCCATTATGGTGCATTACCGGCCCATGCCGGAATGTGGCGCGCCGCCGAAGATACGGCCGAAGATCTGATGGGACGTCTGGCTGTTGTTCCAATGGTTCTCGAGGCTCGCGGTCTCGACGTAACACCCGGAATGATAGACATTTTTCGCAATGCGAAAGCAGAACAGGCTATTTCAGCGCTCGAGGTCATTTATGCCGAAGAAGTTGCGCATGTGGCCTATGGTTCCAAGTGGTTTCATTTCTTGTGCGGTCGCGAGAATGTCGATCCGAAGGACGTTTTCCATGCGCTGGTACGCAAATACTTCCACGGCGTGCTCAAACCGCCTTTCAACGAGGAAAAGCGTGCAGAAGCAGGGCTGCCGCCAGATTTCTACTGGCCACTGACGGAAGAAATGCCGTCAAATAAAACGGCGTCGGACCGGTAACACCAGCCAGTTTCGGCAACTTCCCGCCGATACCCAGCGGTAATCCCGCAATTTTACGGCGAATATAGTCAAGAATGTTGCCCTATGGGTTTCGTCCCTTTATGCAGTCGGCCCAAGAGGCGGCGAGACACTCACGACCGGCCTTGCATACGGGGACAATTGAGGTACGACGCGTGCGAACACGTCTGGCAATCAAATTTCACGCACTTTTCGAGCGGTACTTTCCGGAACGCCGGGTTTTTTTGAAATCCGACAACGACACCAGATTCATTCGACTGAGTTCGGAGACACAGCTTGCGGCCTTTGCTGGGGTCGCAGTCATGGTCGGTTGGACTGCCGTTGCAACGGCGATCCTTCTTATGGACAGCATCGGGTCGGGTAATTTCCGCGAACAGGCGAAACGGGATCAAGCAACCTATCAGTACCGTCTGAATGTTTTATCCGCCGAACGCGATGCGCGTGCGGCTGAAGCGCTGGCAGCACACGAACGTTTCAACGCTGCATTGGAACAAGTCTCGTCAATGCAATCGGAGCTTTTGGAGTCCGAGAACAGACGTCGCGAGCTGGAGACTGGAATCGAAGTCATTCAGACAACTCTGCGCACGACTATGAAGCAACGAGAAGAAGCCCGCAGCGAGTTGGCTGAATTGCAGCAGGCTTCGGAAAACGGAACGTCGGATGTTAAGGCGTCGTCGAACCCTGCCCATATGGCGTTTATGACCGACGCTCTGGTCCGCACTGCGCAAGAGCGCGATATGATCGCTGCGAATGCGCAGGGTGCGCTGGATCAGCGGGACGAACTTGAGCTAGAAATCCGGCTGATGCAGGAACGCAGCGACGAGATTTTTCGGCAATTGGAAGACGCGATGGTGATCTCGGTCGAACCTCTGGACAAGATGTTCCGGCAGGCAGGAATGCCGACAGATCGCATTATTGAAGAAGTCCGACGAGGATACAGCGGCATGGGCGGGCCGCTTACCCCAATTTCATTCAGCACGCGCGGTGAGGAACTGACCCCCGACGAAATCCGCGCGAATGCACTGCTGCAGCAAATGGATCAGTTAAATCTGTATCGAATTGCTGCCGAAAAGGCCCCTTTTGCCAGCCCGGTTAATTCAGCAGTGCGATACACCAGTGGTTTCGGCAAACGCCGCGACCCGAAAACCGGTGGCAGCCGTATGCATAACGGTGCAGACTTTGCGGGCTCTCACGGCACCGACATATTTGCTACCGCAGATGGCGTTGTGACCCACGCAGGCTGGCAGTCCGGTTTTGGCCGGTTGGTCAAGATCAAGCACGCCTTCGGTATTGAGACACTTTACGCTCATAACACCAAGATCCGCGTTAAGGTCGGTCAAAGGGTCTCGCGCGGGGATCATATTGCTGATATGGGTAGCACCGGACGGTCGACCGGTACGCATCTGCACTATGAGGTGCGCGTAAACGGAAAACCCGTGAACCCTATGACCTATATCAAGGCTGCGAGAAATGTTTTCTAAGAGCAAAATTAACGAGCCCGGATCCAAAGAAGCTGAGGCGTCAAAACCCGCCGCACCGGCAACATCGGCATCCCCTGCACCTGCAGAGTCCAAGACCAACACGGCACCTAAACCTAAGCCTCCTGCATCTGTTCTGTCTTCCGACCTTCACATAACGGGTAACATGAAAACCTCGGGTGATATTCAGGTTGAAGGAACCGTCGAAGGCGATATTCGCGCCCATCTTCTGACAATCGGCGAAACCGCCACCATCAAAGGCGAAGTTACAGCCGACGACGTTGTGATCAACGGCCGAATCGTTGGTCGAGTGCGCGGCCTTAAGGTCCGCCTGACTTCAACAGCCCGTGTCGAGGGCGACATCATCCACAAGACGATCGCCATTGAAAGCGGAGCGCATTTCGAAGGTTCGGTGCAGCGTCAGGACGATCCTTTGAACCCTGGCCGCAGTTCTAAATCTGGCGCTAACCCTGCCGCAGAAGTCAAACAGTAACCCCGATCAAAGTGGTTGGGAGCTGAGCGCCGCGAGAAATCTCGCGGCGTTCTTTATTAAGCGCTCCACATTATTACCAACAGCGATAATATTATCGCATTGAACCGTTTTGGCGATGACAGGGACCTTTCATGATTTTGGATAACATTATCGATCTTGAATCCTACCCAATCGGTGACCGCAATTTTCGCAATGCCTGCAAGCGAACCTTCGATCTGGACGGGGTGTTGGAGATGCCTGGCTTTGTAAAAGACGAGGCCGTTAAATCAATTTGCGCGGAAGGTTTGACTAACTCTCAAGCTATTTACGCAAAAACTGAGCTACACACAGTGTATTTAAGCCCACAGGATCCACAATTCCCACCTGAACATCCACGAAACCGACTGGTGCAGTCCTCAAAGGGGTGTCTGACCGACGATCTGATTCCGCAAGGGTCGGCGCTGCGTACGCTTTATAATGCAGAACTTTTTCGAGAGTTTCTGTGTGCCGTTTTGGAAGAGGGCGCATTGTTCGAATACGCCGACCCTCTGTCTTCCATAAATCTGCATTTCGCCGAAAAAGGTCAAGAACTCGGATGGCATTTCGACAACTCTTCATTTGCCATTACCCTGATGATTCAAGCACCTGAAAAGGGTGGCCAATTCGAGTTCATCAAGGACGTCAGAGACGCCGACTCTGGCGAAATGAACTATTCTGGTGTTGCTGAAGCATTGGATGGGATTACACCGGTCGAAACTCTGAATGCTCGGGCGGGAACGTTGGTTTTCTTTCGTGGTCGAAACTCAATGCACCGTGTCGCCCCGAACGAAGGCGATGTAACGCGAATTCTAGCCGTGCTGGCATATAACGCCGAACCGGGCATTTCCCTATCCGAAAGCGCCCGCAAGACTTTTTATGGCCGAATATCTTGACCGATTAGCAACAGGCAAGACTCTAATCGCCCAACAAGTGGTCAAAAATGGACTGAAATCCACAAAAAATGTTTTTTTGATATACACTTAAGCCGATTTGTTCCGGAGGGTTAATCATGTCTTCTAAACTCATGGCCGAGTTTTTCGGCACATTCTGGCTGGTTCTTGGCGGTTGCGGCAGCGCGGTTTTAGCGGCCGGCGTTGCAGATGTGGGCATCGGCTGGCTTGGCGTTGCTTTCGCGTTCGGTCTGACCGTTTTGACAATGGCCTACACTGTAGGACACATCTCAGGCGGGCATTTCAACCCGGCTGTTAGCCTGGGTCTGATGATTGGCGGACGGTTCCCGGCAAAAGACCTTTTGCCCTACTGGGTCGCCCAGGTTGTTGGCGCGATTGTCGCCGCTATTGTCCTTTACGTGATTGTAAGCGGCGCACCGGGCTTTGAAGGGGTTGGCGGGTTTGCATCGAACGGTTACGGCGATGCCTCGCCAAAGGGCTATTCGATGATGTCTGCCCTTGTGATCGAAGTTGTGCTGACCGCGTTTTTCATTTTGATCATTCTGGGAGTGACTTCAAAGGGAGCGCCTGCAGGCTTTGCCCCAATCGCAATCGGTCTTGCGCTTACACTGATCCACCTGATTTCGATCCCGGTCACAAACACGTCGGTCAATCCCGCCCGTTCGACAGGCGTTGCATTGTTTGCCGACGGTCCCGCTTTGGCTCAGCTGTGGCTTTTCTGGGTCGCACCACTCATAGGTGGCGCATTGGGCGCACTTATTTGGAAAGTTATGTCACCAGAGGATTGAGCAAAAAACAGCTCCGGCGCCTGTTAAGGCGCCGGGCTCAATATTATTCGGTTACGGTAACCTTTTTCATTGCGTCGGGCTGGCCTATGACAGCGCCGTTGGGACCATCGCCTCTCTTAATAGCGTCGACAACATCCATGCCGTCTGTGACCTGACCGATTACTGTGTATTGGCCATTCAGAAATGGGCCAGGTTCGAACATTATGAAGAATTGTGAATTGGCACTGTTGGGATCTTGTGCCCGCGCCATTCCCACTACACCACGATCATAGTTAAAGTCCGAAAATTCAGCCGGTAGATCAGGACGGTCCGAACCGCCCGTACCCGCACGCCGCAGATCGCTTCCTATGCGGCCGTGCTCGACATCGCCGGTTTGGGCCATGAAGCCATCGATCACTCGGTGGAAAACCACTCCGTCATACTGCCCTGCAGCGGCAAGCGCCGTGATCTGTTCAACATGTTTGGGCGCAAGATCTTCGAACAGGTCTATGACCACTGTGCCGTTGGCGCCCTCCCCCTCAATTTCGATCTCAAGCCCGGTTGCAAAGGCGGGGCTGGCCAACAGGGTGAATGCCGCAACAAGTTTACGCATCGGCTGCCACCTTCACACTGATCATACGGTCCGGGCTCGCAGGGGGCTCACCCCGGACGATCGCGTCCACATGCTCCATACCATCGATAACACGCCCATAGACGGTGTACTGACCGTTTAGAAAATGGTTGTCTTTGAAGTTGATAAAGAACTGCGAATTCGCAGAGTCAGGGTTGGCTGACCGCGCGGCACCAAGAGTACCGCGATCATGGGGCAATTTAGAAAATTCAGCCGGGACATTCGGCAATGACGAACCTCCGGTACCGGCCATCCGCAGATTGAAACCATCTTCCATATCGCCATGCTGAACATCGCCCGTTTGCGCCATGAAACCGTCGATCACCCTGTGAAAGGCCACATTGTCGTATTCACCACCACGCGCCAGATCTTTCATCCGCTCGCTATGCAACGGGGCCACGTCTGGCAGCAGCTCAATGACAACGTTTCCATCTTTGAGCTCAATGATGATTGTGTTTTCGGGATCTTTGATCTCGGCCATGTGGCCCTCCTGTGGATTAGTCTTGCGCAAATACCTATGCGCCACGCGGACGAAAGCCAAGTGACGCATTGACCTGAGGGCAAAATGCAGGAAAAGAACCGCCTATATCGAACTCAAGTGCCGAGGATTGCGCCATGGGCTGGAAAACGCTGGACGACATGGACCTGAACGACAAACGCGTGCTGGTGCGCGTGGACATCAATGTGCCCGTCGTGGACGGAATGGTAACAGATGCCACTCGTATCGAACGCATTGTCCCTACCGTCCGCGATATTTTGGCCGCTGGGGGCAAACCCATTCTTTTGGCCCATTTTGGGCGTCCCGGTGGCGAACGGCGCGAAAACCTATCGCTCAAACAGTTGGTCCCTGCTCTGGAGACTGCATTTGGCGTCGAGGTTCTTTTTTCAGCCGATTGCGTGGGTCCAGAAGCTGAACTGGCCGCGCAGGAGCTGCAACCCGGTCAGGTGCTACTACTGGAAAACACCCGTTTTCACAGCGCGGAAACAAAGAATGATCCTAATCTGGCGGCAGGAATGGCGCAACTTGGGGATATCTATTGCAACGACGCATTTTCGGCCGCCCACCGCGCACACAGTTCTACCGAAGCCATTGCACGGTTGCTTCCCGCTTGCGCAGGCCGCTTGATGCAGGCCGAATTGGAGGCTCTACAAAGCGCACTGGGAAATCCCAAACGCCCAGTGACAGCAGTGGTCGGTGGCGCCAAAGTTTCAACCAAACTGGAACTGTTGGGCAATTTGATAAACAAAGTCGACAACCTTGTAATCGGCGGTGGGATGGCGAACACCTTTTTGGTGGCAAAAGGAATTAGCGTCGGTAAATCGTTGGCCGAGCGCGATATGGCAGATACGGCATCGGACATTCTGTCCAGAGCTGCACACTCCGGTTGCAATATCGTTCTTCCGTCAGACATCGTTGTTGCTGAAAAGTTTGAAGCGAACACACCGCATCAAATACTGCCTGCCGACGAGTGCCCCGAGAATGGCATGATCCTGGATGCGGGCCCCGATAGTGTGGCTGCGATTTCGGATACCTTTTCCCAAAGCAAAACGTTGATTTGGAACGGACCGCTAGGCGCATTCGAACTTGAGCCGTTCGATGTCGCCACCAATGCTGCAGCTCTCAAGGCCGCGGCGCTTACTCGATCAGGACAACTAATTTCGGTCGCAGGTGGTGGCGATACGGTCGCGGCATTGAATGCTTCGGGCGCGGCACACGACTTCACGTATATCTCGACCGCAGGTGGTGCTTTCCTTGAATGGATGGAAGGCAAAACACTGCCTGGGGTTGCCGCTTTAGAGACCTGAACCAAGTAGTTTGGTCGTTTTGGACTCACACTGAGTTTTTTGCGAATCAGGGGATTCACATCCCGAATCACCTATGACATAGTGCTTCGAGATGCCCAAAAAGGGCACGTTTCTTGAGGCAGAATTCATACGGCGGTCAACAGAGTGTCCCGTTCCAATAGACCCAGATTGGGCGCAATCGTCTTTTTCACGGTAGCTTTTATGCTGGGTGTGTATTTCACCTTTGCTGCCGTGCAGGGCGATTATGGTCTTTTCCGCAGAGTGGAGATAGCTGCGGAACGGGACGCTCTTTCGCGCGACCTCGCCAAGCTGAATTCCGAAATATCTGAGATGGAAAACCTAACTCGCCGGTTGTCGGATACCTATCTGGACCTCGACCTTCTGGATCAACAGGCACGGTCGATTTTAGGTATGATCCGTTCTGACGAGATCGTAATCCAATAACGTTACGCATTATCGAAACTTTTCGGCCAGGGGACACCTGCCTAGATCGCCGGTCAAATCCTGCGCGTCCTGCCGCTGCATAACATTTACACTCGCCAGATCAAGCGAAATGCTCTATGAGATAGTTTAACGCTAAACTATCTTGCCGGAAGGGGGAGATCGCCGCTATGGCTGCGCGAAAAACCACAAAGAAACCAAATGTTTCTGCGGAAGAACTTAAGACTTACTATCGGGAAATGCTGTTGATCCGCCGATTCGAAGAAAAGGCCGGGCAACTTTATGGCATGGGCCTGATCGGTGGATTTTGCCACTTGTATATAGGACAAGAAGCCGTCGTCGTAGGACTTGAAGCTGCGGCAGACGACGGAGACAAGCGTATCACTTCCTACCGTGATCATGGCCACATGCTGGCCTGCGGCATGGAACCGGGAGGTGTGATGGCCGAATTGACCGGGCGCATTGGTGGTCTGTCCAAAGGCAAAGGCGGCTCGATGCACATGTTCTCCAAGGAAAAACACTTTTACGGTGGCCACGGCATTGTCGGCGCACAAGTACCGTTGGGCGCGGGATTGGCTTTTTCTGATAAGTACAAGGGGAACGACCGGGTCACGTTTACTTATTTTGGTGATGGCGCAGCTAATCAGGGTCAGGTTTACGAAACATTCAATATGGCGGCGCTGTGGGATTTGCCCGTCGTCTTCGTCATCGAAAATAACCAGTACGCCATGGGCACAGCGCAAGCCCGCTCGACCTCAACCAAAGAAATTTTCCACCGAGGTGAGGCGTTCGGCATTCCGGGCGAAATCGTCAACGGAATGGACGTACTGGCCGTAAAAGAGGCTGGCGAAAAAGCAGTAGCCCACTGCCGCGCAGGAAAAGGTCCATATATTCTTGAGATCAAGACGTATCGGTATCGCGGTCATTCAATGTCAGACCCAGCCAAGTACCGCACGCGTGAAGAAGTTCAGAAAGTGCGTGAACAGAGCGATCCAATCGAACATGTGCGTGAGCTTTTGCTAACAGGAAAACACGCGACAGAGGACGATCTGAAGGCGATCGACAAAGAAATCAAAGAGATCGTCAATCAGGCCGCCGAATTCTCGAAAGAAAGCCCCGAGCCGTCGTTGGACGAGCTTTGGACCGATATCTACGCCTGAGAGGACGATTAAGACATGGCAACCGAAATTCTCATGCCCGCCCTTTCGCCCACTATGGAAGAGGGCACGTTAGCCAAATGGTTAGTCAAGGAAGGCGACACCGTATCCTCGGGCGATATCATGGCCGAGATCGAAACCGACAAAGCGACGATGGAGTTCGAAGCCGTCGATGAAGGTATCGTCGGTAAAATCCTGATCGCCGAAGGTACTGAAGGGGTAAAGGTTAATACACCCATCGCGGTGTTGGTGGAAGAAGGCGAAGACGCCTCCGCGCTTCCCGCGGCAGCGCCCGCACCAGTGACCGAGGTCGCCCCGGCGGCAGTTGATGCCCCTGCTCCTTCCGCTGCCCCTGCCGCGCCCGTTGTGGACCTGTCGCCGGACTGGCCTGCCGACGCCGAGATGAAATCTGAAACCGTCCGCGAGGCGCTCCGCGACGCGATGGCCGAAGAAATGCGCGGCGACGAGGATGTCTATCTGATGGGCGAAGAGGTCGCCGAGTATCAGGGTGCGTATAAAATCTCACAAGGTCTGCTGGACGAATTCGGGCCTAAACGTGTGATTGATACGCCAATTACAGAACACGGTTTTACCGGCATCGCGGTTGGTTCAGCCTTTGGCGGGTTGAAACCGATTGTTGAGTTCATGACGTTCAACTTCGCCATGCAAGCAATTGACCAGATCATCAACTCAGCCGCCAAAACTCTGTATATGTCTGGCGGGCAAATGGGTTGTCCGATCGTGTTTCGCGGACCTAACGGTGCTGCGGCGCGTGTAGCGGCACAGCATTCGCAAGACTATGCCGCTTGGTACATGCAAGTTCCCGGATTGAAAGTTGTTATGCCGTATTCGGCAGCCGACGCGAAAGGTCTGCTGAAATCGGCAATCCGCGACCCTAACCCGGTAGTCTTTTTAGAAAACGAAATCCTGTATGGTCGATCTTTTGATGTGCCACAGGTGGATGACCTGACCATCCCACTGGGCAAGGCTCGTATCTGGCGCGAAGGCTCTGATGTGACCATCGTCAGCTTTGGTATCGGTATGCAATTCGCGTTGGAAGCCGCTGACAAATTGGCCGAGGAGGGAATAAACGCCGAAGTGATCGATCTTCGCACAATCCGCCCGATGGACACTGGCGCGATTATCAACTCGGTAATGAAAACCAACCGTCTGGTAACTGTGGAAGAAGGCTGGCCCCAAGGCTCTGTGGGTAGCTATATCTCATCAGTCGTAATGCAGGAGGCGTTCGATTACCTTGACGCGCCGGTCATCACTTGTACCGGAAAGGATGTTCCGATGCCGTATGCCGCCAACCTTGAAAAACTGGCGCTGGTTACGACCGATGAGGTGATCTCGGCTGTCAAACAGGTGACTTATCGGTAACAGAATGGATATCAGGGGCCGCGATCCAGCAACCGAATGCTACCGTGTCGATCTGGTAATTGACGATCGTACGATCACGGCCCTTGTGCCTGAGCGTTTGGCGGCTGATATGCGATTGATCGGTTCTCGGCCATCTCACCAAACAGCCTACGTCTGGATGGCTGAAAACAAAGAAAAAATCGAAGCGGCGATAGCGACACTCGCACGCGGCACCGGGCGCCCACGGGCGCCTTTTGACCAAATTACTTTGATTGAGGAGCGCTGAAATGCCCACCGAAATCCTGATGCCTGCTCTGTCTCCCACTATGGAGGAAGGCACGCTTGCGAAATGGCTCGTCAAAGAAGGCGACACTGTATCCTCCGGCGACTTGCTGGCTGAGATAGAAACCGACAAAGCCACGATGGAGTTCGAGGCGGTCGACGAAGGTGTCGTTGGCAAAATCCTAATCCCGGAAGGAACCGAAGGCGTTAAAGTAAACACCGCTATTGCGGTTCTGTTGGAAGATGGCGAAAGCGCTGATGATATCTCGACGTCGCCAGCCCCTGCCCCTGCGGCCGCGCCAAACACGGCGGCGGGCGACGAAGCCGCGCCCGCGACATCCGAGGCCCCTGCCCCTGCTCCAGCCGCCCCTGCAAAGGCTGATGGAGGCCGTATCTTCGCTTCGCCTTTGGCACGTAGAATTGCAGCGCAAAAAGGACTCGACCTAGCGCAAATTAACGGTTCCGGTCCGCATGGCAGGATCGTCAAGGCGGATGTCGAAGGCGCGACAGCAAGCGCACCAGCCATCGCTCCGGCCGCTACAACCGCCCCCCCCTCTGCTGCTGCCCCAGCGGGTCCTTCAGCTGACGCAGTTGCCAAGATGTACGAAGGTCGCGAATTCGAAGAAATTAAACTGGACGGAATGCGCAAGACGATCGCCGCCCGACTTTCCGAAGCCAAACAGACCATTCCGCATTTCTATCTGCGTCGTGACATCAAGCTGGATGCACTGTTGAAGTTCCGAAGCCAGCTGAACAAACAGCTAGAAGGTCGCGGAGTGAAACTGAGCGTTAACGACTTTATCATCAAAGCCGTTGCCAACGCCCTGCAACAAGTACCCGAGTGCAATGCTGTTTGGGCCGGAGACAGGGTCTTACAATTGAAACCTTCGGATGTAGCTGTTGCCGTCGCTATCGAAGGCGGCTTGTTCACACCTGTACTGCAAGACGCCGATACCAAATCGCTCTCTGCTTTGTCGACCGAGATGAAAGACCTTGCTGGTCGCGCCCGGGAACGTAAGTTGGCTCCGCATGAATATCAGGGCGGTACGTTTGCCGTTTCCAATCTGGGCATGTTCGGTATCGACAACTTCGATGCAATCGTGAATCCACCCCACGCTGGTATTTTGGCGGTCGGAACTGGACTGAAAAAACCCGTTGTCGGAGATGACGGAGAACTGACAGTAGCCACGATCATGTCCGTCACAATGTCAGTTGATCACCGCGTTATCGACGGAGCGCTTGGCGCACAATTGCTGCAAGCCATTGTCGAAAATCTTGAAAACCCGATGGTGATGCTGGCTTGATGTAATTCACAAAAAGCCCCACCCGAACGGAAATCGGGCGGGGCCAAGATTTGTAATGATCGAAAAGCGGCGTTTAGTTTCCGATCAACTCAAGAGTTCAAAGACTGTTCTCGCATCGATGCGACAAGCTTAACTTGGATCCTGGTGATTCTTTCCCAGCATATGATCCATTGAAATCGAGGGCTGATCGCACCCTGCTTCACCGACAATCTTCGCGGGAATGCCCGCAACCGTCTTGCAGGCTGGAACCTCCTCCAACACCACAGATCCGGCTGCGATGCGGCTGCAATGGCCAACCGTGATGTTCCCAAGAACCTTTGCACCAGCCCCAATCAGTACTCCATCTCCGATCTTGGGATGACGATCTTCCTCTTCCTTACCTGTCCCGCCCAGCGTCACGGAGTGCAACATCGAAACATTATCACCTACAACGGCAGTTTCGCCGATCACGATTGAATGGGCGTGGTCGATCATAATCCCCTTGCCAATTTTCGCAGCCGGATGGATATCAATTCCAAATATCTCAGACGAACGCATCTGAACAAAATACGCCAAGTCATGCCGGCCTTTTCGCCACAGCCAATGACCTACGCGATAAGCCTGCATCGCCTGATATCCTTTGAAATAGAGCACTGGCTGCAGCAGACGGTGACAGGCCGGATCACGCTCGTATACCGCCATCAGATCCGCCCGCGCCGCTTCTAGCAAAGAGGCGTCGTCCGAATAGGCTTCTTCAACGATTTCACGCAAGACCATCATCGACATCTCGTTCGAGCACAACTTGGCGGCAATGCGATAGGACAAAGCCCTCTCGAGACTGCGGTGATGCAGGATACAGGCGTGAACCAGACCACCCATAAGTGGTTCCTTTTCCACGGCCGCCAGAGCCTCTGCCGTTATGCGATCCCAAACAGGATCGACGTTGGTGATTTGACTGCGCTTTTCGAACATGGCTTTTGATCCTTTTCTGCGCCTAGAATAGCCATCTAAGGTCAAAATCACCAAACGCAAACCCCTGATGTGTTATACAACAAAAAATGAACGAACATGATCACCGATATTTTGAACGACTTATCAAAGTTCGGTTGGCGTCTCTCGAGGCGGAGTCAGCGTCAGGCCACGACGCACAAGCGATTGTCGAACTTGATCAGCAGGCCGTTGGACGCCTCAGCCGCATGGATGCGTTACAAAACCAGGCGATGGCAAAGGCCCAGCAGGCCCGCAGGGATGTAGAAACGCGCCGGCTTCAGACCGCGCTCAGCCGAATTGCCGAAGGCGAGTACGGCTATTGCGAAGATTGCGGAGACTTAATCGCTCGGGGGCGTCTGGAACTGGACCTTGCGGCAAGCAAGTGCGTCAGTTGTGCCTCTGACTGATATTAAACCGGATAAGATTACGTAGAACTATCTCGAAACACTCACAATATTGCAGGTCGTTGAAACTGGGCTCATCCGCCAATCGACGAATATACGCGACAGCCATCAGGGATCCGTTCCCGTATTTAGGATGTAAACGGCCCATATCCGAAGTGTATTCGTGCGCCAATTGCGCCTCGTTAAACATTTGTAAGCATATGGATTCCCGCTCGGAAGGCGGCGCGGCCAACAAGGCCCGCGCCGCTGCACTTACATCACCATGCAAAACAGTACGCAAGATGGACTAACTTGCAGTGCAAGATGCGAAAAGGCCTGGGCCAAAGATCGCTGAAACTTGAGCAACTTCGACAACGTAAGTCCCGCTTACACCATCTGCAGCCTTCGCTGTTTCCGAGTAAGACCAAATTGGAGTCGCGGTCGTCTCGTCGCGCAATAGTACCCCGTTTGAGCGAACTCGAACCAAATAAGCTTCGGTCTCTTCACCCAATGGAACATCCAAGCCGCCCCAGTCATCTCCATCCACCCGCGTGCGGCGCACCCACGAAAAGCTGTCAGCGTCGGTCTTTGACACGACTTTTAGATGAGCCGGCGCATATGGGCGCAAACCGTTGCCGTCAAATGCTTCGACCTGGTGAACAAAAGCTGGATCCTCATACCCACGCGATGCGGGACCGATCCGATAATGTTTTGAAACGCGTCGTTCATTGCGGAGCAAGTTGAGTTGGCTGATACGATCATCGAGCAAAACGAAAACAGAGCCCTCAGGCCAAACTTCAGGCATAGCTGAATCTGTTCCCAATTGGCCGCGCAACCGACCTGAAAGGTTAAATATTCCGCCTTCTTCCAATGTTGCGTCAGAGAACTGGATTACTTCCCAATTATCGGGAGTGCCGTCACCAATGGCAGCCAAGTTGGCACCGTTCAGCAAAGCTTCTCGCGGTCGTGATTCCAGAAAGCCGTCGATCAAGTTGACCCGAAGTGGCCTGCCTTCATCCCAAATTCCGGAGCTGGCCCGCCAAAGCGGTGACTCTGTGAAACCTATTACCGCCTGATCCGAAATAACTTGTCGCAGGGCATAATCTTCGTCCTGCGCAGCGACATAAATAGCTACATTGCCCGCCCACGGGTCTGCCGACAAAGCAAGATAGGGCGCATGTGCGGCCTCTGCCCCTGTAATGAGCGGTAGATCCATAAGTACCGGTAAAACGGGTGTCGGCGCGATAAAAGGTCTGGCGTTGACGCCATCGTCAGTGATCTCGGCGGGGGCATAAACGTCGGGTTCAATCCGAACCGCGTCGACCAGCTGCATTTCAGCCTGTTCAATCCGGTCAATACGAAAACTCGGGAAGTCCTGCTGATCCATGCCTTTCAAGCGAACAACGTCACCAGCGCCAAGATTCAGCTGAGACGGCGGCAAGGCGAAGCGCGCGGTTTCGCGCGACATCCGAGACTCGCTGAGCCACCGTTCGACAGTTTGACGTCCCTCGCCCCGGGTCATTGACAGAGCCATTTCGTTCACTGCAACTGCATGAGTACGATCATCCGGCAGCACCGCTTCTTCGGCAACGATATCGTGATCTGCGTCGGATTGAACAAAGCGTAGTCGGACCCGTCCGGCCATCTCTGCCTCGGCTTCACGCCGATACTCAACAGTGCCTTCGACATCAGAGTTGATCGCAAATCCGTCTGGGTTTACGTCAAAGGCCTTAAGACCACTACGCATCCGGAACACCAGCTTACCGTCGCGCTCAATAGCGTCGAACCCGTATCGCATCATCAGCGGCTGCAGAGCTTGGCGGCCATCCAGTACATCCTCAATCGCGTAACCACGCACAACCCCATGCAGCCCGGACACGTCTATGTCGCTGACACCAGCTCGACGGCAGATTTCGGACACAACAGCCCCGTCGCGTGAGCAACCCGCCCTTGCTCATACAACGCCGCTACGGGTTCTGACCTCGCGATCTTGCCGCGAGATGCCCGCACTGCTCGGAACGGGACCAGAGGATCTACTTGCCGAACGACCTCTTCAACCAAATCTCCGCCTTGATTGATCTCGGCCACCAACCGTTCAGCCCCGAATTCATCCATCGCGTCAATCGCCGCCTGCGCCCATCCCGCTGGGCCAAGCCCTTTCACTGTTCTGTCCGCCAGTACGAATGCTCGCCAATCTTCCGGCGATCCTTCCATCTGGGCACCTACCACTACGATTCCGCAAGCATCCGCATCTGAACCCGCCGTAACTGCTGGATCCAGAGCGACCACGATGCGGTCCAAATTGGGCACATAGTCAGTTCGCGTTGAGTCCAGCATCGACACTGTCCATAGCGCGCCTTCGGCATCTGACAGCAAAACGCCGTCCAATTCCTGGCGTCCTAACCGCGTACCCGCGTATCGTGACCTCACTTCCTCTAAAAACGATCCGGCCAGGTTAGCGCGGTTCGCCTCGGTCTTTGCATGCGTTTGTACCGTCGACGGTGACGCCAAAAGATCCTTCAAAACTTTAACATTCTTCGGTGTCGTCGTTACGCAGACGCGCGGTCGCTCGCCCAGCCGTAAGGCGAACTGTAACATATCCCAAGTTTCACCTGCCTTCTTCCATTTCGCCAGCTCATCCACCCAAGCCGCATCGAATTGTGGCCCTCGCAAACCTTCCGGGTCATACGCAGAAAACACCTGTGCTTCTGCTCCATTCGGCCAGATTAGTTTTCGCTCGGTAGCTTTCCACATTGGGCGGCGATCTGGCGGTGAACACCGCAAAATCCCGCTTTCGCCAAAGATCATCACATCGCGAACCTGATCGAAAGTTTCGCCGACCAGCGCAACCCGTCTGGCTTCGCCGCAATCCATCGGCTTTGCACCCTCGACCATCGAGCGCACCCATTCGGCACCTGCTCGCGTCTTACCTGCACCGCGTCCGCCCATAATCACCCATGACCGCCAATCGCCTTCTGGTGGCAGCTGATGTGGCATTGCCCAAAACTCGAACAGAAAAGGGAGGGCGCACAGCCCCCCCTCCCCAATCTCACTTAGAAATCTGTCCTGCACCGCAGCAGGCGCGGAGGCGAGCCAGCCTGCACCCAATCTCAGATCGCGCCCGTTCAAGGTCGAGCGCGTAACCTCCTTGGGCAATTCCGGCTTGCCTGTGGTGTTGTTCGACAAAGCTTATCTCCACTTTCTGGCAACTTCGGATCAGCCCCTCTAGCTGACCGAGTTGTTTCGCTGAACCAGCAAAATCTGCATCCTCCCCGGCTCCAATCCGCCTGCGCAGTTCTTCCGCTGCTTGGCGCAGATTGCGAATGGACCTCTCGAGCGACTGCAAAAGATCTGCAGTCTGCGAAATCCGCTCTTCCGGGGTTATCAAAGTCATATTTGCCTGTGACCTCATGCGTGAGTGATCTCCGCACGAGAGAAACGAAAGCGGCCTCCAGGTCGCCCCAGGGCCGCTTCACACTTCTTCTAGCATGGCACAATTTAAAATTGTAAAGCGCGTGAAGTCAATATGTTACGCAACATGATCGCAACGCCCATCGAACCTATCAAGCGCAACATCATAGAAAAATTCATTTCAGCAGGCTCTGTTGAAACTAAATCTATCCTCGCGCAATCTCCAAAAACGCCGCGCTTACGATAAGTGCAGCGCCAAAGAACTCTCGCATGCCGAACGGTTCTCCGGACAGCAATGCAGCAGACATTAGTCCAACCACAACCTCGCTCATCAACAACAGGCCGACTCGCGCTGGAGTGAGCTTTGTAGAAGGCCAAATCGTAAGATAAATCATCGGAAGAGTATAAAGAACGGAAAGGGCAGCGAATGGCAAAACGTCCATTAAGACGCCGTTGCCGCCATTCAACCTCAAAGCCCCGGCCCCAAGGAATAAGCTAACAATTGACAGGATCAGTGCGCCGAATAGAAAAGCGAAAATTTGCCCCCCAACCGGCACCGACTTGGTTCGGTATAGTCCGAGCGTCCCAACGGCCCATGTCATGCCAGAAATCAGCGCTAACCAGTCGCCCACATTGCGCGGCCAAGGAATCGATTGTTCACCGCCTAGAACTACAAAAAGCCCGCAAACCCCGCACAATAGGCTAAGTAACCGGAGGGGACCCAATCTCTCGCCTAAGAACACAAATCCTAAGACAGTGCCCCAAATTGGCGTCAAATAGAAAAGCAGGATCGATCGGGCGACTTCTGTGTAGGCCAAGCTGATCGAATACAGACTGAATGCTGCCCCTGTGAATACACCACTGAAAACTAGGCCGCGCCATTCTTGAGCCAAAGCCTGTCGACTTCTCCACAAAATCGGGATCAAAACGACAAGCGCAGTTGTATACATCGCGATCCCCGGCCAGGCGCCATCCAGACCCATTTCCAAAAAAAATCGGACTGGAATCCAATAAAGACCCCACAGCATTCCTCCACACACCAGTGCTATGCTGGCTGTTCGAATGTCGTGATTTTGCGTGATTCCCTGGGTCATTACCGGTCCAATTTCTTAGGTCGTTACTTTGATGGATTGCACTCGTGCCCAATTACTTTTGGAATGCAACTCGGAACCAACAGCATTGAAAAAAAAGTTTTTAACAAATCGTTAACATCACAGGAAAATTGTTGCGACCAAGCGTAACCATTAAAGCCAATTCGCGTCAGTGTAACACTCGCGATACAATATTATTCCGAAAATGATACTGACCATAGACAAGAAGTCCATTCCACCGAGCTCGGTCTTGACATTCTCTTCCTCAACACGCATTGGCCTCGCAAAACAGCGCTAACGCGTGAGCAACAAAGGGCCAATTGAGCTGGTCCTGCAGCGCCCTATAACCTCCAGTTCCCCATCACGCAGGGTTCTTGAAGCGACGGCCACATGTGGCGGGGTATTTCCGTTCTTCCCGAGGTCGCGCACAACCCCTGCTGACCACGCATACTGCGTGCTCTGCAATAACTCGTCTGTGGGACAATCCCGCAGAAAATGAAGGAATATTACTTGTTCGATTTCGACATGCTCGGGCTTGCGCCAGAACTGAACCAAGCACTAAAACGCGCAAAACTCATCCAGCCCACACCGATCCAAAATCAGGCAATTCCATTGGCGTTGGATGGCCAAGATATCTTAGGATTGGCACAGACCGGTACCGGAAAAACGCTGGCATTTGGCCTGCCGTTGATTGACCACCTTCTAGCGCAACCCGGCAAGCCGGCGCCCAAGACGACCAAGTCGCTGGTCCTTGCCCCCACGCGCGAATTGGTCAATCAGATCGCCGACAGTTTACGCGCCTTGACGCATAAGACAAAAATTCGGGTCGCAACCGTGGTTGGCGGCCAGTCCATCAACAAACAAGTCATGTTTCTTGCGCGCGGCACAGACATTCTGGTGGCCACTCCGGGCCGACTAATTGACCTTATGGATCGTGGCGCAGTCGATCTTAGCTCGGTCAAACATCTGGTATTGGACGAAGCTGATCAGATGCTGGACATGGGCTTTATTCACGCTTTGCGCCGCATCGCGCCAGAACTTGGCACACCACGGCAAACGATGCTGTTTTCCGCGACAATGCCAAAACAAATGGAAGAACTGAGCCGGGCCTATCTCAGCAATCCCAAACGCGTGCAAGTTTCCCCTCCTGGTAAAGCCGCAGACAAGATCACGCAGTCCGTACACTTTGTGGCTCGTTCCGAAAAGCCTGCCAAATTGCGCGAAATTTTGTCCCAGGACGCTGGCGCTCTGACGCTAGTGTTTTCACGCACAAAACACGGCGCCGAAAAACTGATGAAAGGACTGGTGTCAGACGGGTTCAATGCTGCCTCAATTCACGGCAACAAAACTCAGGGTCAACGTGATCGTGCGATCAAGGCATTCCGACAAGGCGAAATCAACGTTTTGGTTGCAACCGATGTCGCCGCGCGTGGTATCGATATTCCCGGCGTAGCCTACGTAATCAACTACGACCTGCCCACGGTACCAGACAATTACGTCCATCGCATCGGCCGTACAGCACGCGCAGGGCGCGAAGGAGAGGCTATCTCATTCTGCACCACGGACGAAGTTGATCAACTTCGGCAAATTCAAAAGTTGATGAAAGCCGAAATACCAGTTGCAAGCGGCTCGATGCCGGAAGCAGTAGAAAAAACAAAACAGGCGCGACACCGAGGCAAAGGTCGCCGCGGTCCAAGCAGCAATCAGAACTTAGGCGGTGCTAAACCGGCGGCGCAAAAAAGACGCCGTCCAAGACGCAGAAAGGCTGCCTGACGTCACCGGACATTAAAAATATTGTTTCCTGTCGCTATGACAGCGACAGGAAACAATAAGATCCTTGCGCCGGCATTTGCCGAAACAAAGTTTAGTTGTTGGAGTTGTTTTGCTCCGCTTCTATCTCACGCCACTTCGCGACATTACGGTTGTGCTCCTGAAGCGTTTCAGCAAACGCGTGGCCGCCTGTTCCGTCAGCCACGAAGAACACAAAATCCGTATCGTCCGGCGCTACAGCCGCCTCAAGACTAGCGAGTCCTGGGTTGGCAATCGGAGTCGGTGGCAATCCATCGATCTGGTAAGTATTCCAAGGGGTTGGTCGATTCAGTTCGCTGCGGCGCAAACCACGGCCCAGAACGCCGCGACCCTTAGTTACGCCGTAAATAACCGTCGGATCCGTTTGCAACTTCATACCCTGATTCAATCGGTTCACAAAAACGCTGGCCACCTGACCGCGCTCCTCTGGCACACCAGTTTCCTTTTCGATGATAGAAGCAAGGATCAGCATTTCTTCTGGATTGCTCAAAGGCAAACCGTCCTGCCGTCTCTCCCAAGCGGCGTTGATCCTCAATTGCTGCTTGGCCTGCATATCGCTTAATACTTCATTTCGGTCTGTTCCTGACGTCACTTCATAGCTATCAGGCGCCAACATTCCTTCTGCCGGAATCTCCGCGACCTCACCACCAAGGAAATCGGCCGACTTCAACGCCTCAACGACTTGCCAACTGGTAACCCCTTCCGCCAACGAAATACGATACCGAGTATCCGCGTCGTTGCGTTTTTCTCCGTAAATATCCGGCGTTTCATCTACGTCTGTCTCGAACATTGCGATTTCAACAAAGTCCAACGTAGCCGGGTCCAGTTCACGGACTCGCGTCTGCGTTCTGGTCACACCTATACGGTATTCGATCTCTGTCCCGCATGTACTGGCACCGCTTTTTGTGATGTCCTCCACGATCTGTTCCATGGATGAGCCTTCCCGAACCAGAAAACTCCCGGCTTTCAACTGCTGCGACTTGTCAGAATAATCCGCTCCCATGCGAAAGATCGTTGCGTTGCTGATCGCGCCTTGATCTTCAAGTTCGCGGCTAACCCGTGTCATATTCGAACCGCTTTTCACCTGCAGGCAAATTGCCGTTTCCAACGGCCCATCCGCTCTGTATTGCGACTGGCCCCACAATATCACGCCACCAATTAGAAACATGCCAACCACCAGAATGGTCAGCATGTTTGACGCAAGACCTCGCCACATTTAGCTGACCTTTCCGAAGATCACACTTGCGTTGGTGCCGCCAAAACCGAACGAGTTAGATAAAGCCACGTTGATTTCTCGTTCCCGCTTGGCATTTGGCGCCAGATCGATGGGTGTTTCCACTGCAGGATTATCCAGATTTATCGTCGGAGGCGCCACCTGGTCTCGAATAGCAAGAATCGAGAAAATTGCCTCAATAGCGCCAGCAGCGCCCAGTAAGTGACCTGTCGCGGACTTGGTCGACGTCATAGTCGCATTGCTTGCGTGGTCCCCCAACAGCCGCTCTACAGCGCCCAGTTCAATTGTATCCGCCATGGTCGAAGTTCCATGAGCATTGATGTAATCAAGATCTTTTGGCTCTAGCCCAGCGCTACGCAATGCGGCTTTCATTGAGCGTTCTGCTCCGTCACCATCTTCGGAAGGGGCAGTAATGTGATAGGCGTCTCCAGACATGCCATAGCCAAGAACTTCGGCATAAATCTTTGCGCCTCGCGCTATTGCATGGTCGTACTCCTCCAGCACGACGATACCTGCACCTTCCCCCATAACAAACCCGTCGCGGTCGACGTCATATGGTCGGCTGGCTGCCTTGGGATTATCGGCGTACTTGGTAGAAAGGGCCTTGCACGCGTTGAAACCAGCGATACCGATTTCGCAAATACAGCCTTCGCCACCGCCAGCAATCATAACATCGGCATCGCCTGATCGGATAATACGGCTGGCGTCACCAATTGCGTGCGCGCCTGTTGAACATGCCGTCACAACCGAATGGTTCGGGCCCTTGAAACCGAAGCGGATTGAAACCTGCCCAGACGCCAGGTTGATCAGTGCTCCGGGAATAAAGAACGGCGATACTCGGCGTGGTCCTTTATCCCTGATCAAGTTGGCTGTTTCGGCAATCGATCCCAAGCCACCGATACCTGACCCGATCAGCACCCCAGTGCGCAAGCGGTCCTCTTCATCCTCGGGCGTCCAGTTGGCATCTTTACAAGCCATTTCAGCGGCAGCGATTGAATAAAGTATAAAATCCTCAATCTTGCGCTGCTCTTTCGGTGGCATCCAATCATCAGGGTTGAATGTTCCGTTCGTTCCGTCTCCACGTGGAACTTCACAAGCATAAGTCGTGGAAACCCCGCTTGCCTCGGCATCGAACAAGGTAATAGGTCCAGCGCCGGATTCTCCGTCCAAAAGCCGCGACCAGCTTTCCTCGACTCCGCTGGCCAAAGGAGTGACCAATCCTAGCCCGGTAACAACGACTCTGCGCATGAAGTGCCTCTTGCCTGCTTCCTGTTATGCGAAACGTCCATACCCCGCTCCGCCCCCCGGGGGCAAGAGGAACGGCAAATTCCGCGCCAAGATACATTGACCATTTGATAAACGATCCAAGTTATCGGATGAAATCGCCAAAATAAAACCCGCCCCTTTGTTTTCGTGAAAAGGGGCAGGCAAAAGGTTAACGAATTCACCTACTGGAACTGTGCGACGGGTTCGTGCGCAGCAGTTGCCACATTCAAAGCCTCCTCCAGATCGACCGCCTTACGGAACAATGCGCGCCCTACCAAAGCTCCGGCAATGTTGTGGATGTACGCCAACCTGGAAATGTCATCGACCTTGCGAACAACACCGCTGGCCACCACTGGCGTTCGGGAGTGCTGCGCCAGACCTGAAATCAAACCAAGCTGCGCCTCTACGTCTTCCATGTCACTATCGATGTCCGTGACCAATATGCTGGCGAAAGGCGTGTCTGCGAAGGCGTCAATGAATGCTTCGGGGGTAAACGCGCTCTGCGTGCGCCACCCTTCGGTCATAACGTATCCGCGCCAGACATCCACCGCCAAGACGATCTGATCAGGGTGAAGCTTAGCAAGTTCCTTGACGAGATTGGGGTCCCTGGCCGCCATTGTGCCGATTACGACCCGGCCTGCGCCCTTGTCGATCCAGTACTCGACATTCTCGCGGGTTCGCATTCCACCGGCCAGTTGAACGGGGATTTCCGCGCTGCGAATTATTTCTTCCACCAAACCTGAGTTAGTATCGCGACCTTCAACCGCATCAAAATCAGTCAGGTGCATCCATTCAGCGCCCGTGGCGGCCCATCTACGGGCCGTTTCAACCGGGTTTACATGCCAGATCATTGCTTCGTCCAGGCGCCCTTTGTCTAATGTAACACAACGCCCGTTCTGCAATTCCATCGTAGGGTAAATCCTCATGAGCTTGCTCCTCCGCCCATTCGCTCTGAAATCCTAGGATAGCATACATGTCGCTGAAACCGGTGTTTCACCCAGTTTCGGCAAACGAAGCGCATTTTGCGTCATCGTGGCTGAACGAGCGTTTCAAACTTTTGAAGGAGGACCATTTCTGCGAAACAGATAAACCGGAGTTTCCCGGTATTCTGCTTCGCGCAGCATCGAGTATCCCAGCCTTACCGCTAAGTTTTGCGATGCTGAATTGTCCGCATCGATCAAAGCAACAAGCGGGCCTGGAATAACTCGGTCAAACCAATCATGCGCTGCCTGTGCTGCTTCGAAACCGTAACCTTGACCCTGACCTTCGGGCGCCAAAACCCATCCGGATTCGGGATACTGGTCAAAATCTGACCCAAGTGATCGATTCCCGAAAAAGAACCCGGCCTGGCCTATTAACTTGCGATTCGATTGCAATACGACGGCCCACTGGCCGAATCCGGTCATTTGCCAATGCCCAGCATTTCGCAGAAAAGAGTCCCAAGCCTCACCTCTGCTGCGCGGAGAACCGCCAATGTGGCGTACCACGTTTGGGTCGCTCCATATTTCTGCGTACCGTTCAAAGTCCTCAGGTCGCAGTGCGCACAGCGTCAATCGCGCCGTGTTTATCATCGGGGTGGATCTTATCATGCCCTTGCCCGCTCGAATTATGCCTCGTCACCACAGTGCGAACACCTTTTACCTCTCGCAAGCTAGAATTGAACATAAACGCAAAAAAACGGCGCCTCCGTTGCCCGGAAGCGCCGTTTTCATCGGGATCAATGCGATCAGGATGCTTCTGTGATGAATTTGACGGCGTCGCCAAAAGTTTGGATGGTTTCGGCGGCGTCATCGGGAATCTCGATGCCGAACTCTTCTTCGAAGGCCATAACCAGCTCAACTGTGTCCAAGCTGTCTGCACCCAGATCGTCGATGAAGGAAGCGTTTTCAGCCACCTTGTCTTCTTCTACGCCCAGGTGCTCAACAACGATCTTTTTTACGCGATCTGCGACGTCGCTCATGTCTATTCCTCATTCCTTATCAGGGCGGTGTGCCCGGTTCTGCCCATGCCCGCTCGGGGTGGCTCTGATTTGCCCTTTCCGGGCGGTTTGGGTCCCGGATGCCCGGGAAAGTAAGAAAACCGGCCAACCTGACCGGTCTCTGTGCATATGCGCCGCCTATAGCACAGACTACGCACAAGGCAAACGCTTTCGCATCGGCCGCGAGTTGCAGTTATAACATGGCCATACCACCATTCACATGCAAGGTGCTTCCGGTGACATAGCCTGCCTCGGGGCTGGCAAGATACAGTACAGCGGCGGCGATTTCATTAGGGTCACCCATCCGGCCGGCAGGAACCTGCTGCAGTAAACCTGCCTTTTGATCTTCTGTCAGTTTCTCGGTCATAGCAGTTGTAATGAAGCCTGGGGCAACGGCATTTACCGTTATGCCGCGTGTAGCGACCTCATGCGCAAGGGCTTTGGAGAATCCAACCATACCAGCCTTGGACGCCGCATAATTGGTCTGACCCGGGTTTCCGATTGCACCGACAATGGAAGAGATATTCACTATACGACCCCATCGCGCCTTCATCATGCCTCGGATCACGCCTTTGCAAAGCTTCATTGTGGCAGTCATGTTAACGTCGATCACACTCTGCCAATCTTCGTCAGACATGCGCATAAACAAGTTGTCACGCGTTATACCCGCGTTATTGACAAGTATGTCAACTGACCCCATCGCCTCTATCGCCTGTTTTGGCAACGCATCTACAGCTTCCGGATCGCTTAGATTACAGGGCAAAATGTGAGCGCGCTCGCCCAATTCTTCGGCCAACGCCTTCAACGGTTCTACCCGCGTTCCGGACAAGCCGACCGTCGCGCCTGCGCCGTGCAAAGCTCGCGCGATGTCGCCGCCTATCCCACCCGAAGCTCCGGTGATCAGTGCATTCTTACCAGTCAAATCAAACATTCTTTGTTCCTCGTCCAGCACCCGGAATGGGTTAGATTTTGTTTTTTAAGTTTCGGCTTGCAGGACCTTTTGCACATCTTCCGGAGTTCCGACGGCCTTGCCAACGATAGTTCTGTCAATTTTGCGGATCATACCCGTCAAAGCCTTGCCAGCACCGATTTCCCATGTCTCGGTAACACCCTGCTTACCCATGTATTGAACGCTTTCACGCCACCGAACTGAACCAGTGACTTGTTCCACAAGCAACCGCCGGATCAGGTCAGGGTCGGTTATAGCTTCAGCGCGCACATTGGCCACAAGCGGAACTACGGGTCCCTGAATCTCAACTGCAGCTAACGCTTCGGCCATGGCGTCCGCAGCCGGTTGCATCAGCGCACAATGGAATGGGGCACTAACAGGAAGCATCACCGCGCGTTTGGCGCCCTTTTCCTTAGCGATTTCGGCTGCACGCTCCACAGCAGATTTCGATCCGGAAACAACAACCTGAGTCGGGTCATTGTCATTTGCGGCCTGACAAATCGCGCCTTGCGCCGCCTCTTCAGCAACGGCGCGAACTGCATCAAGATCTAGGCCAAGAATTGCCGCCATCGCACCTTCGCCGACAGGAACTGCACTTTGCATAGCCAGACCTCGCGTACGCAATAAACGAGCCGTATCTGCGACCGACAAAGCACCAGCTGCGGCAAGCGCTGAATACTCCCCCAGCGAATGCCCCGCAACGAAGGATGCCTTCGTAATCGAAACGCCCTCTGTCTCGAGGGCGCGCATCGCGGCAATCGAGGTCGCCATTAAGGCGGGCTGCGCGTTTTGTGTCAGTGTCAGTTCTTCTATTTCACCGGTCCAGATCAAATTGCTCAGCTTCTCGCCCAGCGCTTCGTCTACGTCGTCAAAAACCGCTTGAGCGGCAGGGTAGGCTTCGGCCAACGCCTTGCCCATTCCAATGGTTTGGGCGCCCTGCCCCGGAAAAACGAACGCAAGTGTCATTGCAACCTCATGTGTAACATCAAGTTTCGGCGGGGTGTAAACCGACAAGCCACGCGGCACAAGCATTGCCTGCGATCTGCATCAGGGCACCGTCATTGTGCATAACCTGCTGTTGTGTCTGTGCGTGGGGTCCCTAGGTTGGGCACAGCCTATCAGTTCCGGAGCGTTTGACCTATGGCCTCAAGCAACACTTTCGCCAGCTATGGCAGTGTCACAAAGACATTTCACTGGCTGACTGCTTTTCTAATTTTCACTGCCCTGCCATTAGGCTGGTTCGCGAACAACCTTGCCAAGGCCATCTATGACCCGTCCATCCCCTCTACCGAGGCGGACATCGCCCAGGCGGCAGGCATGTTTTCATTGCACAAGACGGTTGGGATCGCCGTTTTCTTTGTTGCGTTGGCCCGCATTCTTTGGGCAGCCACCCAGACGAAACCCGGTCTTTTGAACGCCGAAAACAAACCCGAGGCCTTTGCTGCCGAAACTGTGCACTGGCTTTTGTATGGGTCGCTGGTTCTGGTCCCGCTGTCGGGCTGGGTGCACCACGCAGCAGCCGAAGGTTTCGCACCCATATTATGGCCTTTTGGCCAGAACCTGCCCTTGATTCCAAAATCGGCTACGTTGGCTGAAGTCACTGCAGGGCTGCACTGGTTATTTATTCTGATCTTGGCGGGGTCTCTGTTGATGCATATCGCGGGGGCGCTAAAGCACCACATCATTGATCGGGATGGGACACTGCGCCGAATGCTTCCCGGACGATCAGATGTAGCAGAGCCTCCTGCACAGCATCATTCTGCAACTCCAGCGTTTGCGGCCTTGGCGGTCTGGACCGCGGTCTTGACAGGTGGTTGGTATGCCGGCGTATTCACACATCATTCAACAGCCGGAACTGAGACCACTGAACTGACCGAGGTGCAATCCGACTGGAATGTGCAGGAAGGCACATTGTCATTCACGATCACACAACTAGGCAGCCCAGTAACTGGCACCTTCGCGGACTGGACCGCTGCCATTACTTTTGATGACCCTCCCGAGCCAGGTCTTGCTGGATCCGTCGATGTTAATATCGCGATAGGCTCGCTTAGCCTGGGGACAGTTACAGATCAGGCCATGGGCTCTGACTTTTTTGACAGCGCTCAATTTCCAACTGCAAATTTCGACGCTGATATTTATAAAACGGACGTCGGTTATGAGGCACGTGGCCCCCTCACGATCCGCGGTGAAACTATCGACATTACTTTGCCGTTTGACTTGGCGGTGCAGGACGGCATCGCGACCGTTTCGGGTGTATTAGAAGTCAACCGCCTGGACTTTGGCATTGGGAAATCCATGCCCGCCGAAGACTCTCTGGCTTTCGGTGTCACAATCTCGGTCGAACTTACCGCCTCAAAGTCAGGGGGATAGCAAAAATAAAACCGCTGGGCTTAGAAATCCCGGCGGTTTCTAAGGGTAAGAGGTTTTGGTTCAGTCGGCTTTTTGTGCCTCGACGGAAATTTTGACCTCAACCTCATCACCAACGAATGGCGCAAACTGGCCAAGTTCGAACTCGCTGCGCACCAGAGTGGTGGTCGCATCAAATCCCGCCCAAGGTTTTTTGGCCATCGGATGTTCGCCAAACTGGTTCAACTTGGCATCCAAAACAACCGACTTGGTCACTCCGTTCATTGTAAGATCGCCAGTGATATTCGCAGTGTTCTCGCCTGTCACCTCAATGTTGGTGGAGTTGAACGTGATCAAGTCCTCCTCGGCAACACCAAAGAAGTCCTCGGTCATGAAATGGTCTTCGCGAGGTTTCCAACCTGTGATCATCGCGACTACGGGCATCGAAACGCTGACGCTCGACGCGGCCGGGTCTTCTTGGTTAAACATAATCTCGCCCTCAAACCCCGAGAACATGCCGGTTGTAGTTGAATAACCCAGGTGGTTATAGCTGAATACGACCTGGCTGTGGCTGGGGTCCAGAACGTACCTCTCTGCGCTGGCGAACGCCGCACCTGCCGAAACAGCCAGAGCAGCAGCAAAAACGATGGATTTCATAAACAATCTCCGCAAATGTTTGGATGCAGCCCGAAGGGGATGCCCGAAAATGAAAATGTGCTGCCCGAAGGCAGCACACAAGACCAAAGGATTCACAAACTCTGTTCTTTTTTGAACAGATCGAAGTTTAGCTGAAAATAGTGACGTTTTGGCTCAGCTGCCCTTTGAGAGCACGGCTGACGTCAGCCGATTCCAGCGGCAGTTTCATTAATAGGCTGCCGTCTACATCAAATAGTTCGACCTGATTATCCTCGAAACGCGCGCCACCCAACGAGTCATATTCGCGACGCAGAACCGTTTGGGGGCGGCCATTTTCGTTCTTTTGCAAAATCCGGACTTCGCGGCGGATCGGGTCAAAATAAGCGTCCGGGCGACTGTCCATGACTTCTATGGTAAGAAGGCTGACACCCACGATAAGGAACATAAGTGAGGCAGCCAACTTGATCGGCCAAACTTCTGCGCCCATGACTGATCCCGGCATCAGCCACATCGAAAACGCCGATAAGACCAAAAAGGCGCCAATTACCCTCGATAAAACCATTCGAGCCTTCCAGTTCGGCGCAAAGGTGATCAGTACTGGTACCGATTTTTCAAAGGCTGCTGCTGGCGCCGCCTGTTCGAAAGTATTTGCGTTCATCACGGCCATTGTCTCGCCCTGTCAGTTTTTCCATCCCCCGGGGTTCTCCCGGCTTCATGAACAACCTCGGGGTGAAAAGCGACATGAATTGGGCGCCACAAAGGAAATTGGGCGGCTTCTCAATGGCGCAAGCAGCAGGGCTTGCCCCGCGCGCGTAAACGTGTATACGGGGCCATCCTTCGCAAGATACATGAATCGCGCAGCCTCTCGTGGCAGGGTCGCGAAGGACAAAATGACCCCGCCTTTGAAATGCGCCTTGATAGAAACAGGAGTGCACATGCCACTTTATGAGCATGTAATGATCGCGCGTCAGGACCTGTCCAACGCGCAGGCAGAGAGCCTTGTCGAACACTTCGGCACCGTTTTGGCTGACAATGGCGGCAACGTCGTTGACAGCGAATACTGGGGCGTCAAGACGATGGCTTACAAGATCAACAAGAACCGCAAGGGCCACTATGCCTTCCTGAAAACCGACGCCCCTGCTGGTGCCGTTCAGGAAATGGAGCGCCTGATGCGCCTGCACGAAGACGTTATGCGCGTACTGACCATCAAGGTCGACGAGCATGCCGAAGGACCCTCGGTCCAGATGCAGAAGCGCGACGAGCGCGAAGGCCGCCGCGAGCGCCGCTGATCAACGCCTGACGAAAGGACAAAAAACCATGGCCGCAAAACCATTTTTCCGCCGCCGCAAGGTCTGCCCGTTCTCGGGTGAAAATGCGCCGAAAATCGACTACAAGGACACCCGCTTGCTACAGCGCTACATCTCTGAGCGTGGCAAGATCGTTCCTTCGCGCATTACTGCCGTTTCGGCGAAGAAGCAGCGCGAACTCGCACGCGCGATCAAGCGCGCACGCTTTCTCGCCCTGCTGCCATACGCCGTGAAGTAAGGAGAGACTGACATGCAAGTTATCCTTTTGGAACGCGTTGCGAAACTGGGGCAGATGGGCGACGTCGTCGACGTCAAACCGGGATTTGCCCGCAACTTTCTGTTGCCCCAAGGCAAAGCGCTGAGTGCGTCTGAGGCAAACATCGCCTCATTCGAAGCCAGAAAAGCGCAACTCGAAGCTAATAACCTAGAAACCAAGAAAGAAGCTGAAGCTCTGGCCGAAAAGCTGGATGGTCAGCAATTTGTGGTCATTCGTTCCGCTTCTGATGCTGGCGCTCTCTACGGATCCGTTACGCCCCGGGACGCGGCCGAAGCCGCAACCGAGGCAGGTTTCACTGTCGACAAGAAACAAGTTGCTTTGGTCGCGCCGATCAAAGAACTGGGCCTTCATTCGGTTGCCGTCAGATTGCATCCCGAAGTCGAAGTCGAGATCAAGATGAACGTTGCCCGTTCGGAGGAAGAAGCCGAACTGCAAGCCTCTGGAAAATCGATTCAAGAATTGGCTGCCGAAGAAGAGGCCGCCGCTGAGTTCGAAATTGCAGAACTGTTTGACGACATCGGCTCAGCCGCCTCAGAGGACGAAGAGCTTATTACTGAAGAAGCTCCGGCGGAGGAAGACAAAGCTAAAGCCTAAAGCTTTTGATTTTTAACACCCAAGGGTCGTGCGACTTGCGCGGCCCTTTTTCCGTACTGATGTCAGCCAGCAAAATTTGGCCGCATTTCCAGCGTAAGGTTGCAGTCCCTAATCCGATCAATATCATTCGCGCCTGAGTTTTGGAGCAATCATATGACAAATCTTCTGCGTCGTAATGTTCTTATCTTGTTGTCGGCCGCACCCCTGGCCGCCTGCGGTGGTCCGGATACGCCAACCCGCAACGCTGAATTTTATGAACCTCCACTTTACCCGAACGAGACGCCAGAACTCCGTGCTTCCATCAACAAATGGGCTGATCATTACGCGATGCCAAGAGAACTGCTCCACAAACTCGCGATACGTGAAAGCACCCACCGGCCTTGGGCAGTGAACCGCCCCTATTACGGGTTACTGCAAATTCTGCCGGCAACGGCGCGTTCCATGGGCTACACAGGCAACGCCCAAGGGCTGTTGGACGCTGACACAAACCTTGAATTTGCCGGAAAGTATCTGCGAGGCGCTTGGCTTTTGTCTGATGGGGATCAGCAACGCGCGATTTTCTTATACGCCAAGGGATACTACCCTGAGGCGAAAAAGAGAGGAATGCTTGTTGAAACAGGCCTCGTTCCCGAGGCAAATTAGTGCATTTCCAGCTCAGTTTCCATTTGGGCGCACAATATCCTAGCCTCTGAATTTCGCAAAAACGGCATGAAATCGCTCAAAATACTCGACTTCCACACGTAAAACCTGCGACATCCGCGTTTTCCGCCCAAAATGACACACAATTGCCCCATCTTCTTGTCATAATTTGGGAAGCGTGAAGTCTTGCATGACGCTAGGTAAGTTAGGGGGCCTTTCAACCCTAAGGAGGTGGCCGCTGACGCGCGGGACGATGGGTCATTGATACATGGAAATAGTCGATCTCAGCACTCTGCCGGATGAGGACGCTCAGTACGATGAGTTTCTCAAAAAGGTGTGCGAGAAATACGAAATGGATCATGCGGCGTATGCCGGTATCAATCCCGCAGCGGGTTCGATCCATGGCCACGTGACATACAGCGACGAATGGAAGGTTCACTATCAAGAGCACGGCCTGCACTTGATAGACCCGACTCTCCACAGGGCGCAGCGAAGTATCGCACCCGTAGATTGGAGTCGTTTGGAAAGAGGCAAGGACTTTCAACGCGTTTTTAGCGACGCACATGACTTTGGAATACCTGATCAGGGGGTTACAATTCCCGTTCGGGGTCCTTACGGCGACATCGGCCTACTGAGTGCCACGCGTAATTGCTCTCCGGAAGAATGGAAAAAACTGATTGGCAACGTGATAACGGATCTGCAATCCCTTGCAGTTCATATACACGACAACGTTATGTCGTCCGACACGGTAAGCCGGATGTTGTACCAGCCTTCTTTGTCCAATCGGGAACTGGAGATTCTTCAATGGTCAGCCGCTGGAAAATCCCAACAGGACATCGGCGATATCTTATCTATTTCTCATCGTACGGTTGAAGTTCACTTGCGTTCTGCACGGCGAAAGCTTAATGCGTTAACCACCCCGCAAGCGGTAGGTCGTGCCATTGGAATCGGCTTAATCTACCCAGGATAAGCCCCCGAAATGCGGCAAACTACGGGAAACCCCTAATAGATTCAGTGTGAGAAAGGGTGAACCATTGGTTACCGACACACCACTCTTTGGGGGAAACTATGATCTTGGTAGTTGACGGGTTAAACCGACATCAGTTCAGAGATGTACTAGATGACATGTTCAGGCTACGAGCCCGAGTGTTTGGAGGGCGCCTTGGTTGGGATGTCAAAATCGAAAACGGCCGAGAAATTGACGAATTTGATCATTTGGATCCGGCATATGTAATAGGGCTGGACGACGGAGGAAATGTCGTCGCGGCTGTTCGAGCTCTTCAAACAACTGGCCCACACATGCTGGCAGATGTTTTTTCTGCGATCATGGACGGTCAGGCACCCATTCGCAGCGCGACACTTTGGGAATCTACCCGCTTTTGCGTCGACACAAATCGATTAACCCGTAGCAAGGGTAAGAACTCGGTCTCATACGCATCGTGTGAATTGATGATCGGATCGCTTGAATATGCCCGCAGCGCGGGTATCAGCGACATCATTACGGTGATCGACCCGGTTATGGACCGCGTACTAAAACGTTCAAATTGCGCGCCCTACGATTACGTTGGCAGGACGGTTCCGATGGGCAAAGTTTCCGCCTTGGCGGCTTTGTTGGATTGCACCGAAGAAAGGATATCGGCAGTTCGCGAGTTTGCCGGTATTCACGGTGATGTTTTTATTGCGAAGCAAACCGCATTGGAGCTTTTAAATGCCAAAATCCCCGCGAAACATTTACCGGCAAATCAAGATCGTAAACCAATTACCGATCTTGAAAGATACTTTCTGGAACAATTAAACGCGTCGAACACTGATAGTGAGCGTCAGGATGTTTTTAGGCTCGTAACAGCTTTGGCGACAGGATTTTCAGCCGAGCGAAAAACTGTTTTGCTTCGAAACCCTCGTGCTTTTGTTCATGAAGCTTGACTCACTTGCTTTCTTTGAACAAAAGCCCCATCTCGGAGCCGCCTTTGTTAAGGCGGCTCCGAATTGAGATTTGTCAGGAAACGTAACAAAAAGGACTATTCCTCTTCGAGCGCCTCGACAGCTTTTTGCAAGTCGTCTTTGCTGACTTCTTTATCTTCGACGTTTGCCAGCTCAAAGACATAGTCGACAACCTTGTCCTCAAACAGTGGCGCGCGTAGCTGTTGCTGCATCTGAGCGTTCTGTTGCACGAACTCAAAAAACTGACGTTCTTGACCCGGGTACTGACGCGCTTGGTTCATGATCGCTTGCGTCATTTCAGCGTCGGTTACCTCAACTTCCGCTTTCTGGCCCAGTTCAGCCAACAACAGCCCCAGACGCACACGGCGCTCGGCCAGTTTGGTGTGTTCGTCTGTTGGCTCGATTGGATCGTGATCGTGGCCTTCGACGTCGGGATTTTCCTCGTGCCAAAGCTGATGCGCGATTTGTTTGGCCTCTGCTTCGACTAATGACGGCGGCAAGTCGAACGCGACTTTGGTGTCCAGCGCATCCAGCAATGCACGCTTCATCACCGCACGCGATGCGCCAGCATATTCGGCCTCCAAACGCTCGGATATCTGAGTTTTCAGCGCAGCCAGGTCTTCGGCACCGAATTTCTTGGCTAACTCATCATTGACTTCGGCAGCAACCGGTTCTTTGACTTCTTTGATCGTGCAGGAAAAAACGGCATCCTTACCTGCCAAGTGCTCGGCTCCGTATTCGGCAGGGAAGGTGACATTTACCTCCTTCTCCTCTTCGGCTTTTACGCCGACCAGCTGCTCTTCGAAGCCAGGGATGAAACTGTTGGATCCCAGCACCAGCGGATAGTCTTCGGCTGATCCGCCTTCGAATTCTTCCCCATCAACCTTGCCAACAAAATCAAATACGATTTGATCGCCATCTTTGGCTTTCGAGCCTTTGCGTCGCGCTTTGAAATCCTGAGCAGTCTCGGCCAGATTGCTCAGCGCCTCTTCAACTGCCGCGTCATCTGCTTTGACCACCAACTTTTCCAGATCAACCGACTTCAGGTCCACATCAGGGATTTCCGGTAACGCTTCGTAGGACATTGCGACCTCGACATCGTCGCCTTCTTTCCAGTCCTCGTTGGTCATTTTGACCTCGGGCTGCAACGCGGGGCGCTCGCCACTGTCTTCGAAGTGTTTGTTCATCGCTCCGTCAATGGTTTCCTGCATTGCTTCGCCCAACAAGCGCTGACCAAACTGTTTTTTCAACAGCGCCATCGGCACCTTGCCTTTGCGGAAACCCTTCATCTCGATTTCCGGCTGCGCTTCAGTCAGTTTTTCGTTGACCTTATCGTCCAGCTCGGCTGCGGATACTACGATATTGTAGCCGCGTTTCAGACCATCGTTCAGCGTCTCGGTAACCTGCATTATGGTATTCCCCATAGGATTCGGGGCGCGCAAAACGGCGCGCCAGGCAAATTTGACGCCTTCTATTTGCCATGCAGCCTGCGTGCAAGGGGCAAAGCCCAAATCAACCCATTTTTGCCCACGTAAAAGCCTATAAAAAGGTGCCTATTCACCTTCAATGCGGGGCATCGCAAGCAAACCGGACTAAAAACGCCAACGCGCGCCCAAAACCCATGCTTCGTTTTTGTCAAAATCAACCGTGTCGTCAAAGTCATGGTTACGGTATTTCAGGTAGGCATCAGTGTTGATGCTGTCGATGCGTTGCACCACTGCGATACCCCACGACTTGGTGCTGGAACCGTCATTCTCGAAATCCGATCCATCGAAATAGTCGATACCAACGCCGGTTTTACCCCACGAAACCCAGTCGCCTTCGTAAGCTAGCTTAGCGTACCAATAGTCCGGGTCGCTGGCTCCGTCGGCTGTATCATCGCGTGATCCCAAGGCAGCTGTAAAACTGAAGCCGCTTGGAAACAGAACCGATGCCGACCCGATCGTATCCTTTCGCTCGCCCGAACCATCGTCAAAGTCCCGCACGGCATAAGCCAAGGACGCAGCAAACTCGACACCGCCGGAAAACGTGTTTTTGTACCTAACTGCGATGTCGTAATAGTCATCATCGTCGCTGCTGGACAGGATGTTCTGGCCATAGGCAATAGCGGCCGAAAAGCCATTAAAATCGGGAGTGTCATAACGAATTCGGCCTCGGCGCCCGCCGTCGAAGTTACTTGCCGAGTCGCCCACCGTAATGTCACTTAGCACTCCATCCGGTTCACGATAGAAGAAAGCACCGTTTTCATCGTTCGTGAAAGAATACAAAGCCGTGCCGACATAAGACAGGTCAACCTCAGCCGCTCCGTCAGAGGCCATGCTACCTTGACCGGCCGAAAACTTTCCGTATCCGCCCTTCAAAGCGAAATCTATGTGCCGAATATCTTCGCGTGTCCATCCGTTGGTGTTCGTACCGTCCTGATTGGCCGTCGCAGTACTTGGCAAACCCAGACCGGCTTCGAAGCGGAAAGTAAACTCGTTGCTGCCGTAGGGCTGAAATAAGAACAGCCCGACGCGGCTGTTCGACAAGTCATTGTCCAGCAAACGTGTTTCGGTTTCCTCGCCATCTTCGACCGAAACAATTGCTGGGTTGAATTGTCCATATAACTCAACATAGCCGCCACTATTGTTGTCGTACTTCAATTCAGCGGCGGCGGGGATCGCCGTACTAACGACTAGAAGCGCGGCAACCGAGGGTTTTCTCAATGTCACTGTCATTTTAACCACCATTAACGTTTTGGTTTTGGATACTGACAATGTGCTGATTTTATGTGACAGCGCCTAAGCGAATTGATCCAACCTGTTCAGATCCGGAAGTCGTGCTTTCAACCAAAAAATGAGCAGATAGAAAATAACAGTTATATCAACACCTTGTTCACACAGCCCCGCAGAACATCGGAACTGCAAATCCAAGTCTGCCACTCAGCCCTGCGTCAATCAAAAGTTTGACATGCATATTTACGACTTTGCGACCAAGACCGGCTAAATTTCGCCGAAATTGGGCAAAAGCGGCCATTTTCCGCGCAAGCTTCAGGAGCTCAAATGCTGAAAGACCTTGGGCAAATGCTCGGGAAGGTCTTCGGCGATCAAACCCGGTCCGAAAAGGCGCGCGCACTCGACGTGCATCCACGCTGCTGTTTCTGCGGCTTTAAGCGGTTCGAAGCCTCTGGCCAACAAACCCGCTATGAACCCGGCCAACACGTCGCCCGAACCCGCTGTCGCCAGCCAGGGCACGGATCGTTCGTAGTGGGCAGAGTTAACTGCACTCCGCCCATCCGGCGCGGCAATCACAGTGTCCGGTCCTTTGAACAGAACCACGCACCCCGCCCTTTTGGCAGCTTCGCATGTCGCATCTACTTTTGAATATGCTGGGCCGCTCACAGGTTTCGCCGCCAGCTTTTCTGCGATGTCCGGAAACAATCTTGCAAACTCTCCGCCATGGGGGGTCAGCACGCAGCGTTCATGTAGCTGCTTGAACAAGTTCGACGGGTTTTCGACAAAAGCTGTGATGGCATCGGCGTCCAAGACGGTCGCACGTTTGGCAGCCAACGCAATAGGGACAAGATCATTCGCGCGTTGTATCCCCATTCCAGGACCCAGGCAGAGGGAATTAAGTCGCTTGTCCAAAAGTGTATCAGACAAGTCACTGCCACCTTCGACCGAACTAAGCATTATGGATGTGATCTGCGCCGCAACCTCTGTCTGTGCCGCCAGAGGAGTGGCCAGCGTTACCAGCCCGGCACCAATACGCAATGCCCCCCTAGCGGCCAGACGCGCCGCCCCCGTTTTACCGGGCCCACCCGAAAGAACAAGCGCGTGACCAAAGGAATACTTATTTAAATCAACTCCTTTTCCAAGATCTCCCGCGGGGGCACTCACTAAAAGCGAAGCAGTGTTTTCGAAAGGCGCCTGCCCTTGCGTATCCAGCCCAATCCCTTTGACAACAAGGCAACCTGATCGTGAAGGGCCGCGCTCAAGATAATGGCCTCGTTTGCCCCGGTGAAACGATATAGTCAGATCCGCAGTGACACACGCCCCAAGCGCTTTACCGCTGTCCGAACACAAGCCGGAAGGGATGTCGATCGCGACAACTCTGGATTTGCTTTGATTTCGTTGGTTATCGATGCAGGCAACGACATCCGCAAGCAAACCATCAATTGGCCGAACCAGCCCAGTTCCAAACAGCGCATCCAAAATTAAAGTCGGAGCGTCTGTCGGAATAGTCGCGGAGAATTCAGTAACATTCGTGACCGCACCATCTTCTGTCCACCGATCATAATTTGTTCGTGCATCTGGGGGTAACTTTCTTGGATCTCCAAAAAGATAAACGTCAACTTCCCAACCAAGCTGACGCAAAATTCGGGCCACAACGAAACCATCGCCGCCATTATTCCCTGGACCAGAAAGAACCACAGCGCGCGACGAACTAAGATGATCTGGTCCAGTTACTTCAGAGGCTAACAAAGTTGGCACCTGCTTCAGATCCGGCCACTTTTCAAAAATTGCGTCGACAACGCCCTGTCCGGCGCGCTCCATTAATTCAAGCCCCGAAACCTGACCTGAAGCAATTGCTGTCTGTTCGATGGTCCGCATCTGCCCCGCTGTCAGCAATTCAATCATCCTTCACCCTCGCGATTCAATTTCGATTACTTTTTGTGCAATTCGGTCAAAATTTAACCGACTACCCCTTTTTGCCCGTTCCGATTTAGCCGAATATTGCATTCGGATTGCCGCCCGATCTTAGACGTGATCAGTCCACTTCTGACAACCATGCGAGGTAAGCCGGGATGAAAAAGATCGAAGCGATCATCAAGCCGTTCAAACTGGACGAAGTTAAAGAGGCATTGCAGGACGTGGGCGTGCAAGGCCTAAGCGTGATCGAAGTCAAGGGTTTCGGTCGTCAGAAAGGTCATACCGAGCTTTACAGAGGCGCCGAATACGTCGTCGACTTCCTCCCCAAAGTAAAGGTCGAGGTCGTTCTGGACGATGATCAAGTTGACGCTGCGATCGACGCTATCGTTTCGGCAGCAAAAACCGACAAAATTGGCGACGGCAAAATTTTTGTCTCGCCGGTTGAACAAGCCATTCGCATCAGAACCGGGGAAACCGGCTCGGACGCGCTTTAAAAGTCAAATCTGCAAATCAGAGGAATATTAGAATGAGCAAGGACGCAGTTCTTCAGCTGATCAGGGATGAGGATGCCGAATATGTCGACATCCGCTTTACCGATCCGCGCGGCAAGCTTCAGCACGTGACCGTCATGGCCGATCAGGTCGACGAAGACTTTCTGGAAGAAGGCTTTATGTTTGACGGCTCGTCCATCGCGGGCTGGAAGTCGATCGAAGCATCCGACATGAAATTGATGCCGGACACTGAAAGCGTATATGTCGATCCGTTCTATGCTGAAAAAACAATCTGCCTTCATTGCTCGGTCGTGGAACCTGACACCGGCGAGGCTTATGAGCGTGACCCACGTGGCACAGCGGAAAAAGCCGAAGCCTACCTGAAATCTTCGGGTGTTGGTGACGTCGCATACTTTGGGCCTGAGGCCGAGTTCTTCTTGTTTGACGATGTTCGTTTCTCCAACAGTATCAATAAAGTATCATACGAAGTTGATGCAACTGACGCGTCATGGAACACCGACACCGAATACGAAATGGGCAACATGGGTCACCGTCCGGGCGTTAAGGGTGGTTACTTCCCTGTCAACCCCGTCGACGAGAGCCAGGATCTTCGCTCAGAAATGCTCAGCACCATGAAGCGTCTGGGCATGAAGGTTGACAAGCACCACCACGAGGTTGCGTCTTGTCAGCACGAACTCGGCCTGATTTTTGACAGTCTGACCCGTCAGGCAGACGAACTTCAGAAGTACAAATACGTCATTCACAACGTGGCGCACGCCTACGGCAAATCAGCCACTTTCATGCCGAAACCGATTGCTGGTGACAACGGAACCGGCATGCACTGCAACATGTCAATCTGGAAAGACGGTAAGCCGCTGTTCGCCGGTGACAAATACGCAGATCTTTCGGACGAGGCGCTGTGGTTCATTGGCGGCATTCTCAAGCACGCCAAAACCCTTAACGCTTTCACCAACCCGTCGACCAACAGCTACAAGCGTCTAATCCCTGGCTTTGAGGCTCCCGTTCTGCGCGCTTACTCGGCCCGCAACCGCTCGGGCTGTGTTCGTATTCCATGGACTGAAAGCCCTAAAGCCAAGCGCGTTGAGGCTCGCTTCCCTGATCCGGCGGCCAACCCTTATCTGGCGTTTTCCGCTCTGCTGATGGCTGGCTTGGACGGTATTAAGAACAAGATCGACCCGGGTGAAGCGATGGACAAAAACCTGTACGATCTTCCGGCAGAAGAACTGGCCGACATCCCAACAGTTTGCGGTTCGCTTCGCGAAGCTCTGGAAGCTCTTGCATCAGATCACGACTTCCTGCTTCAGGGCGACGTGTTCACAAAAGACCAGATCGATGGCTACATCGCTCTGAAGATGGAAGAAGTTGAGACCTACGAGCACACCCCGCATCCGGTTGAATACGGAATGTACTATAGCTGCTGATCAGAGCGGTAATGTTATAATCGAAAGGGCGCCCGTGTTGGCGCCCTTTTTTTTGTTGAGCAAGCTGGGTTTGACCCATCGCGCCTAATCTTTCAGACTTTCACAATGGTAACCGGTCGGAGAAACAGCATGCCAACTAGCACTTCACCTTTTTCCGGATACTCAAATTTAGTGACTTCCGCAGACCAGTTGGAGAGCATTTGTGGCAAACCTTTGCCTCAAATTATCGCCAAAGAATTGACTTCGCTGGATCAGATGTGCCGGGACTTCATTACCGCATCGCCCTTTTGCCTGATCGCTTCAGCCAACCCATCCGGTTATCTGGACATCTCACCACGTGGCGATCCGGCAGGATTTGTACACGTCCTAACGGACAATCTTATCGCCTTGCCTGACCGTCCGGGCAACAAGAGAGTGGACACATTTCACAATATTCTAAATGATCCACGAGTCAGCTTGATATTCATAGTTCCCGGCAAGATGGAAACACTGCGCATACGTGGAACCGCCAAACTGTGCACTGACAAAAAGTTATTGAACGATATGTCAGTTGATGGACACATTCCCAAACTTGCCATGCTCGTACACGTGCAGACAGTGTTTGCACATTGTCCCAAATGTGTGATCCGTTCTCACCTGTGGGAACCAGGCGAATGGCCGGACTCTTCGCATCTACCCAACATGAACGCGATGATGGTCAAACACGCCAAAATCAAAGCTACTCCGGATGAATGGTTCGAACACTTAAAAGAAACAGGTGAGTTGGATCTTTATTGATAAGAGTTAAAGGAATTGCGGTTTTGATTTTGCGGCCTACTCTGAGCTCGTCAATTGTTGGACAGGTTTAACTTCATGCTGCGCACTGTTCTTATAACAGCCATTGCATTATCACTGCCCGCGATAGGTCATACTGCACCTTGCGGAAACACAAGCGCCGGTTTCGAGGCGTGGAAAGCCGATTTTGCCAAAACCGCGAAACGCGCTGGAGTTAAGAAAAAAGGGCTGCAAGCTCTGGCTCAAACTCAATACGCCAATCGCACAATTGCTGCAGACCGAAACCAAAAGAGCTTCAAGTATTCTTTGGACAAATTCATGCAAGTGCGTGGCGCGAGCACAATTGTCGCCCAAGGACGTCAGCGCAAAGCACGCAATCCACAGTTCTACGCTGCGTTGGAACGGCAATATGGCGTCCCGGCTGGTGTACTTATCGCAATACACGGCATGGAAACCGGGTTTGGAAATTTCATGGGAGACAGTCAAGTCGTTTCCGCCATAACCACTTTGGCCTATGACTGCCGACGATCCGAGTTTTTCATTCCGCACGCTATCGGTGCCTTAAAGTTGGTCGACAATGGCAGCATCACGGTGGCGACAAAAGGGGCAAAACATGGCGAGTTGGGGCACACCCAGTTCTTGCCTGGCAATGCGTTAACCTACGGTGTGGACGCAACCGGCGATGGTAGGGTGGACTTTTACAATATGACTGACTCTCTGGCCTCGACCGCCAACTTCTTGCGCAAGAAAGGCTGGAAACCAGGCCGCGGCTACCAACCAGGAGAGCCGAATTTCGCCGTTATACAACAGTGGAACGCAGCTTCGGTTTATCAACAATCCATCGCGATAATGGGTTGGCGAATCGACAACTGACCTCAGAGGAACGGCGCGACTAAACAACCGAATTTTGGCCACATTCTCGCCACACAGATTTAATCGACCTCATAGCTGCTTGGTTTCCAAAGCGTAATCAATACTCCGGAATTCTTGGTTTTTTTCCGTTCCGTCAAAATTCATCCCAGATCAATGCGTAAAATTGATTTCGGAACCTGTACTTAAAAGGAACACGCTGTGACGGCAAAGCGCAGTTACCATGGTGGTCTTCAATTCAACGGCAAGCCGGATGGCGCGCTGGAGCGGTTCGGTCATATCGCGGCAACTACGTTGCAGGATTACGGGCACCTTATTGAGCGCAAGAAGTTACTAAGCCCGCAAGAAGCGAGCATTGTAACCAGCCAGTATTTGGTTCGCTTGACTTTGGAGGTCAAAGAGGAAGTCGCATGCGACCGTTATGAAACTCTTGATAGAACTGTAGGCCTGAAAACGATCAGTCGAAAAAGCACGACACTGCCGCCAAACCGTTTGACAATAACGATCTGTCCGGTTTCGGACCTGATGGATGACAGTGAAATTTCAGAGCTTATGCTGGTAGTAATACAATATCGTATGGTTGACATTTGTTCGACCTTGCGGATCGAATGGCTGTCACCCAATACAGTGCTTACCGTCGAGCAATTCATGAGTGCCTTCGATTCCATCGCGCCGCGCAAGCCGCGGGATCGTAAGAAAGCTTTTGATGCTATCTCGGGACAGTTTACAGGTCTTGACCTATCTGACGATGGCGATATCGATCAATCTGAATCTACAGCACGCCCAATCAAACTAACTGATGAGCAGTTACTAAGCCTCGCATTCCGCGAAGATACAAAACCGACAGCGGAGGCATACAGCGAAAACGCGACCCCCGAGACGGATGAAATCCCAAGCGACATACTTAGATTGACTAGTTGGGGCATGACAGGGGCAATTGCCAGCATTTCGGGTCCCGTCGCCATTTCTTTGGCGGCCGTGAACCTTATTCGCGGTGAAGATTTTCGTCTAAGCACTCAGGTTCTGTCACTGACCGTTGCGATATTCGCTCTGAATGCGACAAATGCATTTGCCGGTGTAGCAAGCGCCATAGGAATGTAAAAGACCACCAAAGACCCTCCTAGGAAGGCCCCGCTATTCGGCGGGGTTTTCCATTTCCAGCAGGCGTTCCACGGCCAAAACATAGGTGTGGATAGAGAATACAACCGCCCGCGAATTGGGCAGCCGCAACAATGTCTGCCTTTCACTACGCAGGTATTTCGCATTTCCGCGACTGCGGACCTCACGTGGGTTCTGTATACTGCGCGGTTGAAACAACTGGGCGTCATCATACCAAAGCGCGTTGAATCTCCACAAAGGGCGGTCAGGTTTTATGCCATCAAATAACCTTTGGACGCGACGTGCGACATTGGAATCATAGGGGTCAATGCGTTCATGAATGGTGATCAGCGGACGCATGAATTTCTCGGATAACCTCCAACTCGCAGGGAAACACAAAATGGCTCCGGTCAAAACGTGCTCATTTCCAATTTTCTGCAATATGCACAGATCCTCTTGAACAAGGTTGCAAAGCGTTTCCAGCGGTCTCTCGCGCTCGACATTTATACCCTGGCCATCAGGCCTCACGACATTATCTCGCTGGCCTTTGTAAGCGTGCTCCAACACTAGCTCCAAAAGCTCTTGTGCAGGGGCTAGTGCCATTTGATCCATTGCCAATACTTCGTCAGGTCTTTCCGCCAACAAGTTGCTTCGATATGCCATTTGCGCGTCAAAAGCGTCATCTCGTTGCAGCCAGTCTTCCATGCTGGCAGGTTTGATCCCAGGCAGGGGGTTAGGGGCCAGTGGATCGTAGGGTATGTTTTCCTGCAAAATAATGTTCATTGGCTCCATGTATCACCCGGGTCAGGATATGTCGGTCCAAAAGCGACGTGACGACAGTCGCAAATCATTGCGACGCAACGTCTTGGGCGCATCAATCTGAAATTTAAAGCAGGGAGGCAAAACGTGAATATACCTTATCGTGAAAGCCGTAAGATTGACCCGACGCGCGGAGCCACACTGGGCGACGGCTCCCCCAATGACAATGACCGGATAGAGATCGGCCCAACCCAACTTGCGTTTGACGAATGGGCGGGGGCAGGACTGAGTTTGCCTAACCTAGAAAGAATGCGCCAATTTCGCTGGACGCGTCTGACCAAAGCGATTGTGGATCGCGGCTATGGTGGGCTTTTACTGTTTGATCCGCTGAACATCCGGTATGCCACCGACAGCACCAATATGCAGCTTTGGAACACCCATAACCCATTCCGGGCTGTTCTGTTGTGTGCAGACGGTCACATGGTGATTTGGGACTACAAAAACTCTCCGTTCCTGACGACCTTCAACCCGCTGGTGCGCGAACAGCGTTCAGGTGCGGACCTGTTTTATTTCGACCGTGGTGACAAAATTGATGTGGCTGCAGACGTGTTCTCAAACGAAGTGCGCGTTCTTATTGAAGAACATGCCGGCGGTAATAAAAGGTTGGGTGTGGACAAGATAATGTTGCACGGCCTTCGCGCTCTTGAGGCCCAAGATTTTGAAATTATGGATGGCGAGGAGGTCACCGAAAAGACCCGCGCCATAAAGGGCGCAGACGAAATACTCGCAATGCGCTGTGCGAGCCACGCTTGCGAGTCGGCAGTTGCAGCGATGGAAAATTTTGCCCGAGCAAATGTGGGTGACGGCAAAACGTCTGAGGATGACATCTGGGCCGTCCTGCATGCCGAAAATATACGCCGCGGCGGTGAATGGATCGAGACCCGGTTGTTGGCATCGGGACAGCGCACAAACCCTTGGTTTCAAGAATGCGGCCCACGCATCACGCAGCGGAACGAGATTGTAGCGTTCGATACCGATTTGATCGGCTGTTATGGTATTTGTGTAGATATTTCTAGGACTTGGTGGATTGGAGATCAGAAGCCACGCCCAGATATGATTTATGCCATGCAGCATGCGCATGAACACATCATGACCAACATGGAAATGCTCAAACCCGGAGTAACAATCCCCGAGTTGACGGCCAACGCGCACAAGCTTGACGACAAATATCAGGCCCAAAAATATGGCTGCCTGATGCACGGCGTCGGATTGTGTGACGAGTGGCCGCTGGTGGCTTACCCAGACAAAGCGGTCGAAGGTGCTTATGATTACCCATTGGAACCCGGGATGGTATTGTGCGTCGAGGCAGCTGTTGGTGAAGTAGGCGGGGATTTTTCGATCAAGTTGGAAGATCAGGTTTTGATTACCGAGTACGGCTATGAAAACCTGACCAAATACCCGTTTGATAGTGCCCTGATGGGATTAGCTTGAATTATCAGCTCAGCGCGACGACCCGGACTGCATCACATTGCCGTGCCAGCCCTCAATCGCGGATTCGGCATGTTCGACGCCGGTGACTTCACTCTTTGGCCTATGTTGATCAAAATGCACTTCTGAGAAACCGAAAATAAAGAAAATAATTGGAACATCCGCGATTACATTGTTTTCGCTTGAGCGATTTGAAGCATGTTCCACTTTCACTCACATGCTCACCTTACCGTGACGCTTCTGACACATGGGTTGAGACAGAACGTTGATGCACACAGTATTGGAGGACCCTAAGTAGCTGAAGGAGCCGCCATGCCCACGGAACGCATCACCTTTGCCGGACATGACGGCAGCCAACTTGCAGCGCGACTTGATTTGCCTGATGGGCCCGTACTGGCAACCGCTCTATTCGCTCATTGCTTTACCTGTTCCAAAGACATTCCGGCCGCAAGGCGAATTTCTGCGCGGCTTGCGGCAATGGGAATTGCGGTTTTGCGCTTTGACTTCACCGGCCTTGGCCATTCCGGTGGAGAATTCGCCAATACAACCTTTACCTCGAACGTCGAGGATTTGATCGCAGCAGCTAAATACTTAACCGGGAGGAAAATGGCACCTGCCTTGCTGATCGGCCACTCGCTCGGCGGTGCTGCCGTTCTTAGGGCTCGCGCGGACATCCCGTCAGTCAAGGCGGTCGTTACATTGGGCGCTCCGGCTGATCCCAGTCATGTCTCGCACCATTTCGAAGATGCGCTGCCCGATATTCAACGACAAGGGGCAGCAGAGGTGACACTTGGCGGTCGTCCGTTTCGTATCGGCAAAGCATTTGTTGACGATATTTCAGAAACAGCCCTAATTCCCGCAATCGCCGACCTTCGTGCCGCGTTGCTGATCCTCCACGCACCACGGGACGAAACCGTCAGTATCAACAACGCCAGCACGATTTATCTGGCGGCCAAACATCCGAAGAGTTTTGTAACGCTAGATGACGCCGATCACCTGATCACTCGCGCGGCGGACGCGGAATACGCTGCTGATGTCATCGCTGCATGGGTCTCACGATACGTTGAACTGAACCCTCCGGCCCCGCCTCCTGGCGCACCCGAAGGAGTAGTACGCGTGACTGAGGCAGACCCAGAAGGATTCCTGCAAGATATTCAATCCGGTCCGCGACATCATGCGGTGGCCGATGAACCGATCTCTTACGGCGGAACAGACCGAGGAATGTCGCCTTATGGCTTTGTATCTTCGGGGTTGGGGGCATGCACGTCGATGACGATCCGAATGTATGCGCGTCGCAAGGGTTGGCCTCTGAACGGAATAACCGTCGATGTCTGCCACAACAAAGTTCACGCTCAGGACGCAGGGCTGGCCAGCGAAGGCAAAGTGGATCACTTCCGCCGCAAAATCAGGCTTTCCGGGCCATTATCCAAGGACCAACAAGCCAAATTGCTGGAAATCGCCGACAAATGCCCTGTCCACCGCACACTGGAAGGTTCCGCTCACATCACGACCGAGCTTTTGCCTTCTGGGTAAGCACCCGAGTATTCAACGTCGCGGTGCGGGACGGTGTATCGGTGGTCTGGCTGTCGGCGGTCTTGCAGCAGGTGGGCGCGGACGCGATGGCGGTTTACCAGCCGGAGGTTTAGGGCGGTCTGGTCTGGTCGGCCTATCAGGCCGGTCGGGTCTATCCGGACGGTCCGGTCGGTCGACATCAATGTCGACATCGACATCGCGCCGATAGTAGTCATTCCAAAGCATTGAGTCATAATACGGATCGTACCCGTACCCCACTCCAACCGTTACACCGTCGCATGCCGACAGGGTAAGTGCCGTTGCCCCAAGGCCAAATGCCAGCAAAGTCCGCTTAACAATCTTAAATGTCATAAACTTATCCTCACTGCATCGCTCGGAAAGAGTCGAATACCGCGTTCAGGTCTTCGACGTAGGCAGGATCAGCGCCATCCTGCAAAACCGCTACCGCTACGGCTACACGGCCTCGTGGAAGGTCAATTACAGTTGCTGTAAAGTTCACCCCGCGCCCATCCCTACGACCGGTTCCGCGAAACACCTGCGCCGGCAATCCTCCAATCGATTGCCTGACGCTTTCAGTTAGCTTCGCGTCCTTGACCAGAAATTTGTCAATGTCCTGCAAGTATTGAACACCGTCCTCAATTGTCTCTACCCCGTCGGGTGAGACGAAGCCCATCCAGACCGCATCATCCGTAACTGGGCGCATACCCATCACACGCGCAACCGCTCGAGGATCGCCAACATTCGTATCCTCAATACTCCGAGGTCCGCCGACACGAAGAGCCCAGAAATCGGGAACAACAAATCGGAACAACTTTTGACCACGATCAGTATACGTGACGGGGGTATCTGAAGCCGCGGGAAGCGCACAGCCAAACCAAACCGCGAGACAGATGAAAAATATCTTTGAAAACAAAACGCGCATATCAAAATAACCTGATGATTTCCACCATATCAGGTTGGCCTGTACGAACTGGGTTTGTCCAGCTTCGCTTTGGCCAAAAACGACAAACCCGCGCCGGGGTTCCTCCTGACGCGGGTTAAAGTTTGGCAAAACTTGGCTGGTTAAGTGCGGGCGCTACCCACAAGTTTCCAGAGGGCGGGCACCAACAACGCCGCCATAGCCAGTTTGATCGCATCCCCAATAAGGAAAGGTGTCAAACCCCATTCCAGAATCGGTTTGTCCCAGCCGTAAAGCTGGCCAAGCCACAAGAGGCCCGGTACATAAATGACCACATTTGCCAAAAACAGTGCTAATGCCAGCTTCCCAACCGAGCGGTCCCAACCACGTGCGGCCAACGCGCCCAGCAGGATTGTCGCAAGAAGGTACCCAACCAGATAACCGCCAGTGCCACCCATCATATAGGTCAGGCCAAATTTTTCAGCCGAAGAACCGGCAAAAACATCAAAGCCAAGCGCACCAATCAGCAGATAACCTACCATTGTGATCAGACCCAAACGGGCGCCATACGCGGTACCAATGGTCAGAACGGCAAAAGTGCCCATTGTTATCGGAACCGGCCACATGGGAACCTTGATTTTTGCGGCAATGGCAAGCGCCAAAATACCCAGGGCAACCAAGGCAACTTGTTTGAGACGCAGCGCAGTTCCCTCACGCGGGCCGATTGCTTCGACCAGAACATTCGCACTCATTTTCATTTTTCTCCGTGTTCGGACTTTTTGCGGCTGCAGAAATGCCCGTTTCGGGCCTCGGCTGCAAGATGATTACGCTATCGTAACCTATATTTGGTGTCCATCTCATAGGATTTTCGTGGTCCGGAAACAATCCATCTAACTGACCATACTGGCCAAGCCGAAAAATCATAAGCCGCATCATAGCTGTCAGGTGGACAATCGTGATGGTCAGAGGCATTTGGCAGACCTAAGTTCAGCGAATGAAAATACCGACCGTCGTCAAATTGGATTTCGATGTTATCCCCGATTGCTCGCCAAAGATATCGCCGGGTACCTTTCATTTCCTTCTGACCGGGGATTCGCAGGATAACCTCTTCATCATAGATTAGCCCGTTACCATCAGGGCGCAGGTGTGCGGTTCCATCTGCCTCGACGACCTGCCCAGCCTTTGCGTCGCGTATGGTGCGGAACAGTATCCATTCACCAGCAAAATCGGAAATTTTACCTGGCAAAATCACTATTCGAAGACTCCGTCGGTGGCGCCACCCCGGTCATCAACAAATCGTATGGTCTGGCCGGCTTGGAGCACATCGTAACAAACCCACAAATCCGATGGTGGCCACAATGAACAATATTGATCCTCGCGCACTGTCCAACGACCAGAGGACGGCTGCCCAAAAAAATATTGGGTCAACATCGTTTCATCAAAAATCTGCCAGGCTCCCTCACCGTAATTTAGCTTTTGTCCGGAAAGCACTGACAGAATCTCGTCACCTGTTAGAGTTTTAAATTCTTCTGCCCCCAACCAACTGGGCACAAGACCCAAAATCAGGGCAAACCGTCTCATCTTTGCACTCACGCCTTGTTCCTTTGGCTGAGCGGGTTTAAACCCCGCCGCATCGCCTCATGCCAAAACACAATAAGGTGCCGCTGCCAATGATTCCACGTTATTCCCGCCCCGATATGGTTGCCATTTGGTCGCCGGAAACCAAGTTCCAGATTTGGTACGAAATCGAGGCTCACGCATGTGACGCCATGGCAGATTTGGGTGTTATTCCGCGCGAAAACGCCGAAACAGTGTGGAAGGCAAAGGATGTTGATTTCGACGTCGCCCGCATTGACGAGATCGAGGCTGTGACCAAACACGACGTCATCGCTTTTCTTACCCACTTAGCCGAACACATCGGCAGCGAAGAAGCCCGTTTCGTGCATCAGGGTATGACCAGTTCCGATGTTTTGGACACATGCTTCAACGTGCAATTGACCCGTGCCGCAGACATACTCATTGCCGATCTTGAAGGATTATTGACCGCGCTGAAATGTCGTGCTTACGAACACAAGGAAACTGTACGCATTGGCCGCAGCCACGGTATTCACGCCGAACCCACAACAATGGGTCTGACCTTCGCTCGGTTTTACGCCGAGATGGATCGCAACTTGTCCCGCATGCGCGATGCTCGTGCCGAGATCGCCACCGGCGCAATCAGCGGCGCGGTTGGGACCTTTGCCAATATCGACCCGCGTGTCGAAGAACATGTCTGCGACCAGCTAGGTCTGGTGCCCGAGCCAATCAGTACTCAGATAATCCCGCGCGACCGCCACGCTGCCTTCTTTGCCACACTAGGCGTCATCGCCAGCAGCATCGAGAACATCGCCATCGAAATCCGCCATATGCAGCGAACCGAGGTACTCGAGGCCGAAGAGTTCTTCTCAAAGGGTCAAAAAGGTTCGTCCGCGATGCCGCACAAACGCAACCCGGTTCTGACCGAAAACCTGACCGGTCTGGCGCGACTGGTACGTATGGCTGTGGTTCCCGCCATGGAAAACGTGGCGTTGTGGCATGAACGCGATATCAGCCATAGCTCGGTCGAGCGAAACATCGGCCCCGATGCCACCATCACGCTGGATTTCGCACTGTCGCGGCTGACTAGCGTCGTAGACAAGCTGGTTATCTATCCTGAGAACATGATGGCCAACATGAACAAGTTTCGTGGTTTGGTCATGAGCCAGCGTGTTCTATTGGCCCTTACCCAAGCCGGCGTCAGCAGAGAAGATGCTTATCGCCTTGTCCAGCGTAACGCCATGAAGGTTTGGGAAGAAGGCAAGGACTTCAAAACCGAATTGCTGGGCGATGCCGAAGTCACTGCTGCGCTCACCAAAGAAGAGATCGAAGAAAAGTTCGATTTGGGTTACCACACCAAACACGTCGATACGATATTCGAACGCGTTTTCGGAGAATAACATCTGAATTCAATTTGTTCTGGAAAGGCTCTGCCCGTGTTTCGGACCCGGGTTGAGTTTCTTTGCCTGAATCGCTGTTTTCAGCTATGGTGCTCATGGATTTCCTAATGGGAGAAACGCAATGATCCGCGCCCTACTCTGCAGCTTCGCGCTGCTTGTCACAGCATCAGCCGGATTGGCATGCACTGGCCATGCAAGTCAAAATCAGTCCTGCGCACCCGGTACAATTTGGGACAGCGAAGCTCAAACTTGCGTGAAACTGGTCAACAGCTGACGAAAAGTTTCCTACTCGTGAATAATATGGGGCGGTTCGACGTTAGATTTTTCGAAGACCGCGCTATTGTTATGTCGAGCAGCCTAGAAAACGGAGTAGGAAAATGCGTCTCGTACTAGCTTCTGCAATCGCATTCCAAGCGTTTGCCTTTGCCCCAATCGTGCATGCCGCGGGTGGCGACAGTAATCCTCCAAAGCCCACCAATACGACAAAGAAATGCCTATTTGGTCGAGTCTACGACGAAGCCGCGGGACGGTGCGTAAAGCCAAACAGAACAAACTTTACAGATGATCAACTATACGACGCGGTTCGGGAATTGGCCTACGACGGTCAGTTCGAGCACGCGCAGGAAATTCTTCGCATAATGGATCAGGATGACGACCGCGTTCTAACCTATTGGGGCTTTACCTACCGAAAATTAGGTGAACTTGAGCTTGCGAACGTCTTTTACGAAAACGCAATCTCAACCAACCCCAATAACATTCTGGCGCGCAGCTACATGGGCCAGGGGTTTGTTACCGAAGGAAAGACAGATCAGGCCATTGAACAGTGGCGCGAAATCAAGGCTCGTGGTGGTGAAGGAACCTGGGCTGAGGTTTCACTACGCGAAGCGATTAGCACCGGCTTGACTTACAATTACTAGGCTTCAGGGTTTCTTTACCCGACTCTCCTTATTCTGCCTGGGACTTAAGATATTGGCATGGCAGGCATATGCAGGACCCTCAGGCACTGATACAGATGACGCCTGGCGCGCAAGCGCCAGTCGTAGACACAATTGATGAACCGGCACGGGTTGTCCCGCGCGCATTGTCCAATAAAGAAAAGGCCGCAGTTATCGTTCGGCTTCTACTGAACGAAGGGGCAGACATCCCGCTCGAAGAACTGCCGGATGCATTACAAGAAAAACTCACGCATCAATTGGGCCGAATGGGGCTTGTTGACCGTGTGACTTTGGCGGCTGTAGCCGGCGAATTTGCAGACGCACTTGACAGCGTTGGGTTGTCTTTTCCACATGGATTGGCCGGTGCTCTGGATGCCGTGAACGGTAAAATAGCGCCCTCAACAGCGGCCCGTTTACGCAAGGTGGCCGGTGTCAGGCAGGTCGGCGACCCTTGGGAGCGTTTGCGCGAAGTTCCGGCCCAAGACCTAGCAAAAATGGCTCAAGCCGAAAGTACCGAGGTGGCTGCCGTAATGCTTTCTAAATTGGAGACTGCGAAGGCTGCTCAACTGTTGGGCAATTTACCTGGCCCAGTCGCGCGCAGGATTACTTACGCAGTATCAAAAACGGCGAATGTCACCCCCGAAGCCGTCGAACGCATCGGATGGTCACTGGCGGCCCAACTGGATCAACTTCCGATCCCAGCATTTCAGGACGAACCCGGCGAACGTATTGGGGCGATTCTGAACCGATCGGCAGCCACGACCAGAGACGGACTATTGACGGCACTTGACGAAGAAGACGCAGACTTCGCAACGGTTGTCCGCCAGTCGATCTTTACATTTGCTCATATCCCAGAGCGTATTATGTCCCGCGACGTTCAGGCCATTTTGCGTGAAGTGGAACAACCCGTTCTTGTGAACGCCCTTGCCGGTGCGACAAGTGGTGAAGATCGAGCAGCCGCAGATTTCATTTTGAAAAGTATTTCCTCGCGAATGGCTGACAGCTTGCGCGACGAAATGGAAGAGCGCGGACGCGTTAAACAACCTGAAGCGGAAGAAGCAATGTCCCAGATTGTCGGAGCGATCCGGACTTTGCAGGACGCAGGCGCATTAACTCTGGTCGAACAGGAAGATAGCGACGAACCGTAACGTATAAGGTTGAAATTTCTGTGCATTCATCTGGCTTGGGCGGGTACTTGAGATCGAAAGGTCGCAGTAGTATGAGTGATCCGGCATCTCACAGATTCCGGTTAGACGTCCATGCCAGCCAAAAAGTCCAAGCTAAGTCGTTTCGAGCTTGGGAAATACTATCTTGCTAATCTTTTTCTTAGGGGCGTCATTGGTGGAATGCGTCTGCTACCTTACGAGCGACGGATCGCCACGATGGGCGCGATCGTGCGCGGGCTCGCTCCGATTGTCGGATTCCGCGCCCGCGTGCGTCGTAATCTAAAACTCACGCGCCCTGACCTTCCCGAGGACGAGATCAACCGTATTTGCCATGCGGTTCCAGACAACGCTGGGCGCGCAATTATGGAGCATTTTTCACCAGAGGATTTCATTGCTCGGCAGAGCACGGCTAAGGTTTCAGGCGAAGGGGTCGGGTCATTTGATACCGCCGTCGCTGAGGGAAAGCCGGTAATGATGATAACGGCTCATTTTGGACATTACCTTGCGGCTCGCATTGCCCTGCAACACAGAAGCGGTCAGCCAATTGGTTGTCTGTATCGCCGTATGGCCAATCCGTATTTCAACGACATGTACGTCGAAGCTTTCTATGAAACCGGTTCGCCCATGTTTGAACAGGGACGCAGAGGTATGGTCGAAATGGTCCGCACCTTGAAGAGCGGCGGAATTATCGCCATTGTGTCCGATCTGCACGCAATAGGCGGTGAAGAGCTGACTTTTTTCGGCAAACCGGCGGTGACATCCGTTCTGAACGCGGAACTGGCTTTAAAGTACAAAGCCGTAATGATCCCTTGCTATGCCGTGCGTCAACCCAACGGAATCGATTTCGAAATCGTACTACACGAGCCGGTCCCACATTCTGATCCCAAGACAATGACACAATATACCAACGACGATCTTGAGGTCATGGTTCGCAAACATATGGGACAATGGTTCTGGATACACCGTCGCTGGAAAGCCTGGAAAGGTCTTGGCGTTCAACCAGAGGATATGCCCTGATCGCAGGCTTGCGATCGCAATAGTTTATTTGACACGAGTTGCCGCGACTATCGGGCCATGACCAGCCTTCTGCACCAGCACAACGGCCGGTAGGTCAAGTGGCAATGATACTCGGAAATTTTCAGGTGTACTGCCGTTCCATTGACCGGCAAATTGCCAGTTTTCGACTACATTTGCGTAATCCAGTTCGTGACCCGCCAATTCTCCGCGGCGGATAGACGCGTGTCGTAGAGGGGAATATTGAACAACAAGTATGTCGTACGCTTCGCCTTCGGGCAATTCGATCGGGTTTACTTCCACATCTATTTCGTTGCCAGAACGATTGGCTTTGACCTGGGCTTCGGGATCAGAGGTCAAATGCAAGTCAATGATCCGATCCAAATCCCTCGATTTAGCGCCGACAACATCATGCTGCCCATTAATCACCATCTGAGGAGTGTAGATCATTGATCGCCCGCCTTGGCGCGCGTAGGCTCTCTGGCGCAGTGCGTGGTCTGGATTAGCGTATTCGTCCTTCCACCCAATGTAGTCCCAGTAGTCCACGTGCAAGGCCAGACCAATTACATCTTCACGCTTGGCTAATTCGTGCATGATGCGATCAGCCGGAGGACAGGACGAACATCCCTGCGACGTAAACAATTCGACCACGACCGGATCATCGTCAGCAATGGCCAAAGCGGCGATGGACACAGAAAGAGCAGTTCCTAATAAGGAAGATTTGAACATTGAATCATCTCTAACTGACAGAGTGTCCTGAGTGTTTAGTCCGGAAATATTCAAATCACCAATCAAGGTTTCTTGAGACCTTATTCGTTCAAATCGGCAAAAATGTGTGCAATGGTATACAAAAATTGCCGCACCCTGCCTCTTGGACCTTGAACCAAAGCCGCTGGTAATGCAGATAGCCCTCAGCGAATCCCAAAATCCACGTCATTTGAGAGGGAGGCCACAGATGCCCATCAAAGTCGGACAGGATACCGCCAAGACACGCCGCAGCCTGAGCGTGAATGGTAAGTCCATTTCCTATTACTCGATCCCCGCCGCACAAGAGGCCGGTCTGGGCGATTTCTCGAAGTTGCCAGCAGCGCTTAAAGTGGTGCTGGAAAACATGCTTCGGTTCGAAGACAACGGCTTTTCAGTCTCGGTTGATGACATAAAAGCCTTTGGTGAATGGGGAGCGAACGGTGGCAAGAACCCACGCGAGATTGCGTATCGCCCTGCCCGTGTTCTTATGCAGGATTTTACAGGTGTGCCTGCTGTGGTCGATTTGGCAGCCATGCGTGACGGCATCAAGGGGCTAGGCGGCGATGCGCAAAAGATCAACCCGCTGAACCCGGTTGATCTTGTCATCGACCATTCAGTCATGATCGATGAGTTTGGTAACCCGCGCGCTTTTCAGATGAACGTCGACCGTGAGTACGAACGTAATATGGAGCGCTATCAGTTCCTCAAATGGGGCCAAAACGCATTCAATAATTTCCGCGTTGTGCCCCCCGGAACCGGAATTTGCCACCAGGTGAACCTGGAATATTTGGCGCAGACTGTCTGGACTGATACTGACCAGGATGGAGAAGAAGTCGCCTACCCTGACACGCTTGTCGGCACCGACAGCCATACCACTATGGTCAACGGTATGGCCGTTCTGGGTTGGGGTGTCGGCGGCATCGAGGCCGAAGCCGCGATGTTGGGTCAACCGATCTCGATGCTGATCCCGGAAGTTATCGGCTTTGAACTGACTGGCGAACTGGTCGAAGGCACAACAGGCACCGACTTGGTTCTCAAAGTTGTCGAGATGTTGCGAGAAAAAGGCGTCGTGGGCAAATTCGTCGAATTCTATGGCGAAGGCCTCGATCGCCTCCCATTGGCAGATCGCGCAACCATCGCCAACATGGCACCTGAATACGGCGCAACCTGCGGCTTTTTCCCGATCGATAATGAAACGCTGCGCTATCTGCGCAATACTGGTCGTGACGAAGACCGCATTGCGCTGGTCGAGGCGTATGCGAAAGAAAACGGTTTCTGGCGCGGCGCTGACTATGCACCTGTCTACACCGACACACTGTCGCTGGACATGGGTTCAATTGTTCCCGCGATCTCTGGTCCGAAACGTCCTCAGGACTATGTTGCCCTGACAGATGCCAAAGCTGCATTTACGCGTGAGATGGAGCAGACCTTCAAACGTCCGATGGGCAAAGAAGTCGCCGTCAAAGGCGAAGATTACACCATGGAATCGGGCAAGGTCGTGATCGCCTCGATCACATCATGCACAAACACATCGAACCCTTACGTAATGATCGGCGCGGGCCTAGTGGCGCGTAAGGCCGCCGAACTGGGTCTGAACCGCAAGCCTTGGGTTAAGACCTCGCTGGCGCCGGGTTCGCAGGTTGTGTCAGCTTATCTTGAGGCCGCCGGCCTGCAAGAAGATCTGGACAAAATTGGCTTCAACCTGGTGGGCTATGGATGCACAACATGCATTGGTAACTCGGGCCCGATACAGCAGGAAATCTCGGAGGCAATTGCCGAAGGCGATTTGGTCGCCACCTCGGTTCTGTCGGGCAACCGAAACTTCGAAGGCCGTATTTCACCGGATGTTCGGGCAAACTATCTCGCCTCGCCGCCTCTGGTCGTGGTTTACGCTCTGGCCGGAACCCTCGATATTGACTTGACTTCAGAACCGATCGGTCAGGACAAAGACGGCAACGATGTTTACATGAAAGACATTTGGCCCTCGAGCCAGGAAGTCGCCGAGCTGGTCGAACAGACTGTGACACGCGAAGCGTTCCAATCGAAATATGCCGACGTCTTTAAAGGCGACGAAAAGTGGCAAGACGTCGAGGTCCCTCAGCAGGAGACCTATGATTGGCCTCCAACATCGACTTACATTCAGAACCCGCCTTACTTCCAAGGTATGGGTGCGGAACCCGGTACAATCTCAAACATCGAAGGCGCGAAGGTTCTGCTTATCCTTGGTGATATGATCACAACCGACCACATCTCGCCTGCTGGGTCGTTTGCGACAACAACCCCCGCGGGTAAGTATCTGACTGATCGACAAGTTCAGCCGCGTGAGTTCAACTCGTATGGCTCTCGCAGAGGTAATCACGAGATCATGATGCGCGGCACCTTCGCAAATATCCGCGTAAAGAACGAGATGCTGGACGGCGTTGAAGGTGGCTATACAAAAGGCCCAGATGGACAACAAACATCGGTGTACGAAGCGTCGATGGCCTATCAGGAACAAGGCACCCCGCTGGTCGTGTTTGGTGGTGAGCAGTACGGCGCAGGCTCCTCGCGTGACTGGGCCGCCAAAGGTACCGCTTTGCTAGGTGTAAAAGCCGTTATCGCCGAAAGTTTTGAACGTATCCACCGTTCGAATCTGGTTGGCATGGGCGTTATCCCCTTCGAGTTCACCGGAGGCGATACCCGTAAGACATTGGGTTTGAAAGGGGACGAAACCGTATCGATCGACGGTCTGGACTCGGTTGAACCGCTTCAGGAAGTACCCTGCACAATCGTCTACGGTGACGGAACTGAAAAGACCATCACATTGAAATGCCGCATCGATACAGCGCCCGAGATCGAGTACATCGAGAATGGCGGCGTTCTTCAATACGTTCTGCGGAACTTGGCAAAAGCATCGTAAATCGAACGCAAAACAAGCTGATAGAACCCCCGGCCAAACGGCCGGGGGTTTTTTGTTTTCTGGCCATTCATTCGAAATTCTGAAACTGTTTGGTTCAGGCTCAGTGCGAAAGAACAAAGTCATGAAACAACCCAACGCCCTGCTTGTTTGTTCGTTGAGTGTAATCGCGGTAATCGGGATTTGGGGCGTTGTTGATATTCAGAGTTTGGTGATCTGGGCAAGTGGCATAGTTCAGCAAACCTTCCACAGCAGAGGTTGGTTTGTGATGCTCGCAGCCTCGGGTATGCTGATTGGCTGCCTTGTTCTGGCCTTTTCTCCCTATGGCAACATTCGCCTTGGTCGGGATGATGAAGAACCAGAGTTCTCAACCGTCACTTGGATTTCGATGCTGTTTTCTGCTGGCATGGGTGTCGGATTGTTGTTTTGGGCCGTGGCAGAGCCTTTGACCCACTTCAATTTCATTTCGGGCATGGCGCCGGACTTTCTGGCCGCTCAGCAGGCAATGCTTGCAACGAATTTTCACTGGGGGTTGCATGCTTGGGCTATATACGGCTCTACCGCATTGACGATCGCTTACTTCAGCTTTCGTCGCGGCACCGGAATGATGGTCAGCGCACCCATTAAAAGCTTGTTTCCCGGTGAGCGATGGGCCGAGCGTGTCGGATGGCTGTCCGACTTCATGGCCATCGTGGCAATTGCGATCGGTGTCGGTGGTTCGATGGCCATGGGCGTTTTCCAGGTAGCAGACGGTATCGCTGTACTAGGTGGAAGCGACACGGTCGGGGCCGTACTGATTGGCTTGGTTTTCGCAGCCATGGTCGCAGCCTACATACCGGCGCTTCTCATCGATCTGGGTCAGGGTATGGCACGCCTTTCAAACGCTGCAATGTTAATTGCCATCAGCCTTGTGGCATACACGGTGGTCCTTGGCCCGACAGAATATTTATTGAACACGGTGGTCCAGGGGTTTGGTGATTACGTTACAAATGTCATTCCAAGGGGCTTTCAAACCTTCACCTTCTTTGGCGACGATGTTGCCAAGTGGTTCAGCGATTGGACCCTAACGTATATGGTCTGGTGGATAGCGTGGGGTCCATTTGTTGGCGTATTCGTCGCCCGCATCTCTCGGGGCAGGACCATCCGTGAGTTCGTTATTGGGGTGCTGTTCGCCCCTACTTTATTTTCTATTCTATGGTTTGGAGCATTCGGCGGCATTGGACTGTTCGAGGCCCTTAACGGCGCGGGTGAGCTTTTGTTACTGACCCAATCAAATATCGAACGTGTCACGTTCGCGCTTCTCGAACGGTTGCCACTTTCCCTGATCACCACGTTGGCGACGGTACTTGCCGCGTTTCTTTTCATAGTGACAAGCGTTGTAAGCGCAGCCTTCGTTCTGGGGACTTTCTCTTCGGGAGGGGACGAAAACCCGCCTCCAAGGGTTCGCCTGATATGGGGGGCACTGCTAGGACTATTGAGTGTTGCAATGATCCTTTCAGGCTCAGTCGACTCGGTAAAAATTTTAATCTCGCTTGGGGCTTTGCCCTTTGTGTTCATCTCGGTACTGCTGATGGTTTGCCTTTTCCGAGCATTAAGGGAGGAAGGAAAAAGCAATGCTAATCGGTGATCTTACCGACACTTTGATGAATCTGGTCACTTTTGCTTTCATCGCAGCAATGATTTGGATTTTGGTGCGCAGATAACGAACAGCAAGCGCCTACACAGTGCTGCCTTTCAACAAAATCAGCATTGAACAACGCTGAAATTGCCGATCTTGTGAGCGCCATGGATAAAGTAGCATTGATAACTGGCGGCGCGCGTGGGATCGGGCGCGCGATTGTAGAGAACCTGAGTCGAGATCACCAAATTGCGTTTACTTGGCTGGCAACCGAACCGTCAGCAGAGTTGAAGCAATGCAGCACCCTATCGGTTCAATCTGACCTAAGAGAAAACGGCGAACCGGCACGCGTCATTCAAAAAGTCATTTCCCGTTTTGGGCGTCTGGACGCGATTGTGAATAATGCTGGCCTTGTACGCTCGACACCCAAAGACACATTCGTTGCGGAGGATCACACAGCAATATTGAATCTCAACCTTTTGGCACCAGCAGCACTGCTGGCGGCGGCCCTGCCCCATCTGAACACTGGGGCATCAATTGTCAGCATCTCTTCCATGAATGCAACGTTGCCCCCTCGGGACGCTGCTACGTACGGCGCCAGCAAAGCCGCGCTCAATCTGTGGACCCGCGCAATGGCCAAAGAATTGGGCCCTGCGGGCATAAGGGTCAACGCTGTCGCACCCGGCGCGATAAACATCCCGGAAGCACCGCGTTCCGACGACCTGACGGAGATTTTCGTCAAAGACACTGCCCTGGGCCGCATAGGCACTCCCGAAGAAATAGCCAAAGTGGTGCGATTCTTGGTCTCTGATGACGCGGGATTTATTACTGGGGAAGTTTTGAGCGTGACAGGTGGTTATAGACTATGAAAGTCTTTTTTTGGACGAGAGCGCATTGCGGCCCTAAATATCAAAAAGGGTCGAACAGGAAGGCGTTGTGGACCGTTTTTCGTTAAGCAAATTCAAGGGCCACTCGGTCGACGCTGACACCCGCGCATATATAGCGGCGCTTGAGGCCTTTGATAGTGCTGTCCAAATTCAGGAACTAAAACAACTCGAACAAAAAAGCCTCGCGCTGCCGCAGGCCCCAAAAGTTCTGGATGTCGGCTGTGGATTTGGGTTGGAAACACTCAGAATTGCACGACGCCTTGCATCCTCAGCTAAAGTTTGCGGGCTTGATGTCAGCGCCAATTTCTTGGCGGAAGCTAAGCGGCGATCCAATGAGGCCGGCTTAAAAATCGCTTTTGAAAAGGGTGATGCGCAGCGGTTGCCGTTTGCTGACAACTCCTTTGATTATGTGCGAGCGGAGCGCGTCCTGATTTACCTTAAAGATCCCGAATTGGCGTTGCATGAAATTCAACGAGTCGCCTCCGACGGTGCCTGTCTCGCGGTAATCGAGCCCGATTTTTCCTCTACAAACATCAACCATCCCGACCGCAAATTGGCCCGAAAGATTTTAACATATGAGGTCGAGACCGCCGTTGAACACAATGCCTTACCCGGAACAATTGATGCTTCACTACGGGACCTGCCGAATTATTCCATTGCAACCCGCGTTGTGATCATGCCGCAAGAATTGGCGTACGGGTATTTCGACAGTGCCGGAAAAAAGGCTCTCGCCGCAGGAGCCGTGACAGGCTCCGAATTGACCCGCTGGTCAGAAGGATTAGAAGCCCTCGCCCGCGAGCAATGTGTTTTTGGAACTGTTGGTTATTTCTTATTCACCGCGCGCGCCTAAGTGTGCCCAAGCTGTTTCAAAATACGCCGTAGGGAAGTTCCGAAATTTACGATAACAGCAACAACTTCACTTTTGTCCGAATACCTTCGGAAGACTGCTGACCAGCCAAGTTCCCTCATCCGCAGCTAAAAGAGTGAATCGCAAAAGCCCTGTCAATGAAAGCAGGAGGACTACTCTTCGACTATACTAGAAACCGGAAGGTAGAACCGGTGGCTCCTTGCTGTGTAACGCAAATTGGTTCAAGCGCAATTCACGACAAAAGAAATTAAATTCTTTTCAGAAGGTCACATGATTAATCTAAAGTGACAAACAAAGATATTGGACATAAAAATCACATTTCTGACTTTGGTGGTGAACCATTCATTTCGGTATTGAAGTTTTTTCGTATAGAGGAGCAGCCGCGAAACGCCGCCGCGACGAGCCTCAGTCAACCCTCTCTTCTCTGTCTATATCTGTGGAGTGTCTTCAGCAGTTTGACTATCGGTTGACTTAGAAAAAACATAGCTCGCGTATGCAAAGGAACCGAAACAATTGGCGAATTTAATTTTGAATAGTGGCGTCGAGTAAATAATTGTTGATGTCCACCCGTGCTGTTTTCCGGGCCGATTGCGCAATAGATCAACCCGACAGCCAAGTGATCCGCTTCTAATCTGTGGGGATGATCCTCCAGAATGGGATAGATCGCTTCAGTGTAAGCAATCGGACCAGTCAAATTGAAGACACCCCAAGAACCATAGTCGTGAACAACTGGATTATAGCACTCAATGTTGTTGCAAACGTTGTTGATGACTGCCTTCAGGAAAGGGTGACCCGGAGCACAAATAATATACCACTGTTGAAGTTCACCGATTGGATTTGAGATACCCGGGTGCTGCCCAAGCATAATTTTCGGCCATGAGCGCGGCCAGTGTGATAAGATGAAGCGATCAGATGGTTGAACCAGATCACTCAAAGGTTCTGAAGCGCTTGATTTTATATCTAAATATGCCCCTCCTTCCCTGTACATCACCAAGTATCGAAAAAAGTCGGCGCGTGCGGCTCCATATCGGTGGTCAATTTTTTGATAATACTCGAGAAGCTCGGGAAAATACTTTTGAATGTACTTTTCAATTTCAGTGTCATCGTAGAATCGGTATTCCCAGTCCGGGTTTTGTTCTTCTAAATTTTGTACGTTGGCTTTCAGCTCCTCCGGGAAATCAGGAGCATCCGGCCGCTTAAAGTATGTCTGATGAATTATCTTTGGGATGGTCTCGCCTAGTTTTCGATCCCTCACAAAGACTTGATCCGTCTGGTTGTTTAGTGAGTTTCGTAACTCAATTGCAGCATCGATAAGAAACTTCATACTTTACCCTTTGAACAAAAAACGAACGATGCTTGATTAGTTTAGCATTCAAGATTTTTTCTCATGCAAGGTTTTTTTGCCCGCGACACGATTGTAACCCGCCTTGAGGGAGATGTTTCAGAACAAATTATTCGGGGTTGGTGCAACTTGTCGTGTTTCAAGCCATCCGCAATCTAACAAAGGTCTCGTTATCAATCGTTCTGATAGCGTGCAATCGGCCTAGCGCACTTGCGTTGGTCAGGGATAATGATCAGTCGCGCCTTCTCGTCCAAGAAGCCCACGCAACCAAGTCAGTTGGCCTGTTCCAACGCAGGCCGGATAGTGCTTTCGATCACACGCTGAGTGATTGGCCCTGCAAAGCGCAAAACAATTGTGCCTTCACCGTCAACTACATAGGTTTCCGGGACGCCATAAAGGCCCCAGTCCAACGCCATGCGACCCTGCTCGTCCCGTCCTATGGCTTCGTATGGGTCGCCCAGCTCGGTCAGGAAAGCCTCGGCATTGGTTAAATTATCCTTGTAGTTGATCCCATAGACTGGAACGCCTTCCTCAGACAGTGCTTCGAGGTTTGGGTGCTCAGCGCGACATGGCGCGCACCAGCTGGCCCAATAGTTGACCAGCTTTACCTCTCCGTCACGCAAAGTCGCATCGTCGAACAGCGGCTTTCCGGGAAATTCGACCAGAGCAACGGGCGGAGCAGGCTGGCCTTCGCGCGCAGATGGCAAAGCATCAGGGTCATCGCGGAACATTCCAATTCCAGCTAATACAGCAAAGGCAGCAAAAATTAGAGGCGGCGCAATCATCAAAGGAGAGATTTTAGCCATCGCGCGACATCCTTTGCTCGACACTCTTCAATTCAGTCCGCACCCTTCGACCGCGCATCACACTCAACACAACCAACGCGACCAAAAGGACGATAGAAATCCCATAAGCCGAAAGAACGGTTTCAGTGTACTTGCCTAAATCAGGGATCATGCATTTGCCCTTTCCCGCGCCAACAACGCCTTGATCCGGCGCGCGCGAATTTCAGTACACGTGCGATATAAGACCAACGCGATGAATAGCAAAACGAACCCGACAATACACACCATCAAAGGGAAAAAGTAGATGTTGCTGACTTTCTCTTCAGTGTCCGATCCTGTAACGGCAGCGACCCGCATAACTGACGCGCCCTGATGCAGGCCTTGGTTCCAAAAATTCACCGCATAACGGCTTAGGATAGCGAAAACAGATCCCACCAGACACAAAACCGAAGTCAGGTCGGCTGCTGTGTCCGGATCTTCTATCGCCTCCCATAAGGCCACATATCCAAGGTAAAATAAAAACAGGATTAGAAACGACGTCAGACGCGGATCCCAAGCCCACCAGCTACCCCACATGGGTTGCCCCCAGATTGCGCCGGTTACCAAGGCCATAAGCGTAAAAACTATTCCTACCGGAGCCGCAGCACGAGCCGCCAAAGCACTTACGTGATGGCGCCGTACAAGCCAAATGAGCGAGGCCGCCAACATCATTAGCCAGCAGTTGATTGCCATCAACGCCGAAGGCACATGCAAATAGATGATCTTTACGGTTGAGCCTTGTTTGTAGTCATCCGGTGTGAAAAAGAACCCCCAGACCAACCCCACGACCAAACACGTTGTTGAAGCCAACCAAAAAAAAGGCAGCAATCGCTCGCTTGTTGCAAGAAACTTGCGCGGGTTAGCGTATTCCCACAGTGAATTGGCTTTGGCTGTGATCGTCATGGGGCTTATTTAGTCCGTATCAGAGTCGTTCTCAATTGACCTCAGTCAAAGTTGTGGCGCTTCATCGCAGGTTGATCCTTAATACTGCTGCGCTGGCAAAGGGCAGTAACGCAATTGTGGCCGTCGTAATTCCTGCCAGCATTAATAGCGGCGTCTCTAATTCCGTCCCAGTCGCTCCTCGTCGGGCAACCTCGGCACCGAAAATAAGCGTTGGGACGTATAGTGGCAAAACCAAAAGAGACAAAAGCAGTCCGCCTCGTTTCAGTCCAACTGTGATGGCTGCACCAAATGTCCCGATCACACTCAAGGCCGGAGTACCAATCAGCAATGATACAACTAACCAAGTAAAACCAGTTTCCGGCAAATTGAGCATTACACCAAGCAATGGCGCCACCAAGACTAAGGGTAAACCGGTCGTCATCCAATGCGCCAATGATTTGACTGCCACAACTGCCTCCAAGGGAAGAGGCGCAGTAGCCAATAGATCTAACGAGCCATCTTCCCAGTCTAGCGCCAGCAGTCGATCAAGCGACAACAGGCACGCAAGTAACGCCCCTAGCCACAATACGCCGGGAGCGATAATGGACAACAAGGACGACTGCGGACCGACCGAAAATGGAACAAGTACCGTGACTATAAGAAAGAAAGCTAACCCAAGGCCAAATCCACCGCCAGCGCGAAACGCCAGTTTCAAATCTCGGAGCAACAAGGCAATCATAGAAAGGCCCCGTCAAAGTCTTCGATTGGTCTCGGTTTGACTTTGTTCGAGCTTATGTCCAAAACTTCGGCTTCCAAGCCCAGGTCGATGTGTGTGGCAATTAGCGCCGAACCTCCATGCTTTAGGTGGTCTTCAACAGCTTCAGCGAACATAGTCACGGCATTGCGGTCTAATGAGACTGTGGGTTCATCGAGCATCCAGATAGGACGCCCTGTAACCAACAGTCGTGCAAGTCCCGCACGGCGTTTTTGCCCAGCCGACAAGTTGCCAGCTTGGCGATCTGCCAGCTCATTTAGGTCATATCCATCCAACGCAGGTTGGATGCTGTGCGTTCCGAATACAGACATCCAGAACGAAAGGTTCTCCGCCACAGTCAGGGTCGGCTTTAACCCATCGGCATGCGCAGCATAAGCAATCCGGTCCTCGGCGCCTTGAATTTGGCCAGCCAACGGCGCTTGAAGACCCGCAAGCGTACGCAACAGAGTTGTCTTGCCAATCCCGTTGGGGCCACGCAGAATCAGCGCTTTACCGGGTTCCAAAACAAAGTTCAGCCCTTCCAACAGGGCAAGCCCCCCTCGGGCAATGGCAAGGTCGGTCACGGTCAGAGTCATGACGTCCGATTATCCCATTGCGGTCAGTGGCAAAAGGAGGGATTTGCCGCAGGGAATTTAGACGAGCCATCATGAATGATTTTTGACCCAAACAAAATCTGCAATTTCTAACGGCGATCAAATACGTTCAGTCATGTCGGGATCAGGGCCAGCGCGATGCGACGTCCTTCGGATAGCAGCACGTTGTATGTTCGACAGGCAGCTGGCGAGTTCATGATCTCGACTCCTATGCCAGCGGTTTCCAACGCATGGCGCAAGTCAGCAGGAATATGCGTCAACTCTGCCCCTGTTCCTATCAGTAAAACGTCTACAATTTCGGAAAGGGCCAGCAGCGGGTCCATGTCAGAATAACCACCCCAACCTATAATGCCCTCAGCGCTGGTCAAAATTGATCCCTCGTGGACTTGGCCGCCTATTCGGAAGAAGCCGTGTCCGTAACCGTCAACCGGGGTTGCGTTGTTATAGGTGATTTCATTGAGACGCATGCAAGTCTTCTAGCCCCAAAGCGGCAGACCGAACAAGGCGGTAAACGCAATGACTACGTACGCTGCCATTCTATAAAGCTTTTCTTTTTCCGGATTGAACATCCTGCCGCCTAACCAATTCCCCAACAGGTTCGGGACTGCCAAAACCAACCCCAACAAAAAGACATGCGAGGAGACGCGGCCCATACCGGACAAATATCCGAAAAGAAGGAAATCGAACCCGAATAGAAATAGCAGGATGGTCGCGCGTATTACTTCAACTGGTAAAGGACGGGACATATAGAACAAAATCACGGCCGGACCCGGCAATCCAGCCATACCGCCCAACAAACCTGCAGCGCCACCAATAGCCGCCACCATTGTACGCCCAACCCGACCTGTGAACCGCAGACCAAGCGTCAGGATCACCAACATAGATAGCGACAGAAAACATACGGCATAGCGAAATACTTCGGGTTCGACCCTAGTCAGCAGCCAAAGCCCTAACGGCAGCACCGCTGCGCAGCCGAGCAGCAGCCGCGCCAAATCACCCTTATCGACAACTTTCCACGCGCGGCGAAGATTGGGTAAAGGGCCAAAGACGTCCATAATCGTTAAGGCAAGCAACGCGCCAAACGGACCGAGAAGCGGGGCCGCGAGGGGTAAAAAGACAAGCGCCGTGCCAAAGCCAGAAAACCCCCGCACAATGCCGGCCATAAATGCTGCAATTAGTAGAATAGCCAGCCCACCGGGGGACTGGCCGAGAAAGTCAGGCGTCGACATTCGCGAACTGGTTGCCTGCCGTGTTCGACGGTTTGGACCAGTCGCGCTTAACGCCCAGCCACAACAAGATGGTCGAAGCGACGAATACCGACGAATAGGTGCCCACAATCACGCCCCAGATCATCGCAAAAACAAACCCACGGATCACATCACCGCCCAATACGTACAGCGAAATCAAAGCCAGCAGCGTAGTTACCGACGTCATAACCGTCCGACTCAGCGTTTCGTTTATCGAGATGTTCAGAACCTCTTTGAGGTCCTTCTTTTTGTATTTTCGCAGGTTTTCACGAACACGGTCGAACACGACCACGGTATCGTTGAGCGAGTATCCAACAATGGTCAGCAGCGCGGCGATAATTGCGAGGTCGAAACGTATCTGCAGTTCGGAAAAGATACCGATGGTCAAGATCACGTCATGCACCAAGGCTGCAACCGCGCCCAGCGCAAATTGCCATTCAAAGCGTAGCCAGATGTAAACAAGCACCGCCGCGATGGCCAATGCCACGGCAATGACGGCTGTTTGGATCAATTCGCCTGATACCTTGGGGCCGACGGATTCAACAGATACGAATTGTACGTCCGGCACTGCCCCCCTCAGCGCCTCTTCAACCGCAGTTACAATGGCTGCTGAAACCGCCTCCGCATCCGCTTGCGCCTGAATCCGGATCATGGCCACATTTTCATCTGGACCAAAAGTCGGGTCGAAAATTTCAGTAATCGTTACGTCGCCAAGTTCCAACGGAGCAATTGCCTCGCGGTATACGCCGACATTAACTTCCTCGGCGCTTTGCGTCCGGATGGTTGTGCCGCCCCGGAAATCGATACCAAAATTCAGCCCCTGCAGAAGGAAAGATGTAAACGCAATGACCATCATCAGGCCCGATATGCCCAGCCAGATTTTCCAGCGGCTAAAGAAATCGAACGAGGTATTTTGGGGTACGAGTTTCAGTCTCATGTCAAACCTCGATCATTTTCGGACGGCGCCGTTCGAACCACATTACGATCATCAGGCGGGTTACAAAAATCGCCGTAAAGACCGAAGTCAGAATGCCCAATCCAAGAGTTATTGAGAACCCACGCACCGGACCACTGCCCATCGCAAACAGGATTACAGCCGTGATAAAAGTCGTTACGTTCGCGTCCAGAATTGCAGACAAAGCCTTTTCATAACCCAACTCGATGGCACGTGCCGGACCTTTGGCGGACTTCAACTCTTCTCGGATGCGTTCAAAGATGAGGACATTTGCATCCACCGCCATACCAACCGTCAAAACGATACCTGCAATACCGGGAAGGGTCAGTGTCGCCCCTATCAGAGACAATAAACCAAAGAGCAAGCCGACGTTGATGATCAGCGCTATGTTGGCAAAGATACCGAATAAGCCATAGCTAAGCGCCATGAAAACCAGAACGGCAACAAATGCCACAACGGTGGCCACCTTGCCCGCATCTATGCTGTCCTGCCCCAGTTCGGGGCCAATTGTGCGCTCTTCAAGAAACTCTAATCCGGCTGGCAAAGCGCCTGCCCGTAACAGAACTGCCAAGTTTGTGCTTTCCTCGACCGTAAAGTTTCCGGTGATGATACCCGAGCCGCCCGGAATATGGCTTTGGATCACCGGGGCTGAAATCACCTCTTCATCCAGTACGATTGCAAAGGGGGCACCGATGTTTTCTAGAGTATAATCGCCGAACTTGCGTGCTCCCGACGTATTGAAGCGGAAGCTTACCGCGGGTCGGCCGTTTTGGTCGAATGACGGTTGCGCGTCCACAAGTTCTTCGCCGGTAACGACAGGTGCAGCATCGATTACGTAAAAACGTCCCTCCTCGTCCAACGATGGAACGACCTTTTCCCCGGGACTTACAGTATCTTCCAGACTGTTTGCGGGTCCCACCACCGGGTTGAACGTCAACTGCGCGGTGGTTCCGATGATCTCTTTTAGCTCACCCGCGCTGCCAATGCCCGGCACTTGGATAAGAATTCGATCAGCCCCTTGGCGTTGGATGGTCGGTTCACGTGTTCCGACCTCATCGATCCGGCGGCGCACAATCTCAAGCGATTGACGCACGGTTCGATCATCCGAAGCAAGTCGTTCAGCTTCGGACAGCTGCACGACGACAATGTCGCCCTCGGCGCGGGCTTCAATATCGGTCGCGCCAACCCCCGTAAGCGTCTGAACTTGCCGAGCAAGTCCGCGCACGACTTCCAGAGCGCGTGGCATTCCATCGGGCTGGCTGATACGTACGCGAATCTCGTCCGGGGCAGATGGTTGTTTGCGGATCGTTCCCACGGTTGCGCGCTCCTCGCGCAGAGCGTCCCTAATGTCGGGCCACATTGAATCCATTCGGGATTCGTAAACATCACCCACCTGGACTTCGGCAAGCAAATGCGCACCGCCGCGCAAATCCAAGCCCAGATTGACCAGCGATGAAGGCATCCAATTCGGCCATAGCGCAGCTTCGGCCTGCATCTCAGGCGTATCGACGCCAAGGTCGATCGCTGTCTTTGCGTCGTTTGATTGTTCGACGCGGGTGTAAAACGCATTTGGCAAAGCCAATATCAAGCCGATTACACAAACCAGCCAGATCAGAACCCGCTTCCAGGTATCAATTTGCAGCATTACCCTGCCTTTTTAAGGATTTATCGCGCGAAGTTACTTTGCCGGTTCTGTCTTGTTCAGCACCTGCGCTACGGTTGATTGAACCACGCGCACCTTTACACCCTCGGCAATCTCGACCTCAAGCTCACCATCATCTTTGACCTTGGCGACCTTGCCGATCAAACCGCCTTGGGTCACGATCTGATCTCCACGACGCAAGGCATCAACCATCGCCTTGTGCTCCTTGATTTTCTTCTGCTGCGGCCGGATCAGCAGAAAGTACATTATGCCGAAAATCAGGATCAGCGGGAGAAACTGGGCGATTGCGCCACCTTCCATGGGATATTCCTTTGTTCAGACGATGCGGAACCCTCTCCGCAAATTTGGCGGGAACCTATGCTTTGAATGGGCTGTTTGCAAGCAAAGGCGGCATAGCGGTTTAACAAGACCACCCCACAATACCACAGGATACCGCAAACCGTTGCAGATATGTCCTAGGCACGTCCGCGAACTTAGGTATAGTCTTTGCATGGGGGGACCAATGCCAAATTCGATCAAACCTTTCGTTTTACTATCAAATTTCCTGACTTTGATCGCTTTGGTTTTATGGCTGTGCGCACCGGTTTCGGCGCAAGAAACACCCGTGGAAACCGACGAAGCCGAAGCGACCGAGCTGAACGATTTTATGGCTCCGGTCATTATTGATGGGGAAATCCTTTTTCAACTACGCGGATCAAGCGCCCTACCAGCGTCCGAACGCGCAGAGGGCGTTCAGCAAAAAATCATAGAAGTAGCCGAAGCCTCTGATGCAGCAACGGTAAATATTACTTACGACGAAACCGAGCTCGGCATCTGGATCCTAGTGGATGGCGTCAATGTGTCGATCGTGACCAACGCCGACTCAGACCTGGACCAGATGGAACTCAGTGTTCTCAGCATATTACACGGCAATGCTATCAAAGAATCTATTGAGGCGTATCGCGCCAACAGAACTGAAAAGGCGCGCGTATCTGGCGCTATCGAAGCTATTGGATGGACGATCGGTTTTGCCTTATTCGTAGTGGCAATCCTATGGCTCCACCGTCGGACTAAACGACGCACCCTACGTTTTGTTCGACGCTATTTAAAAGACGTCGAAACAGCGACAGCCGAAACGGTACAGGCCGAAGCAATGGCCGCACTGATCCGATATGGTCTGAACTTCGTTTTACTGGCGATTTTCTTTTTCGGATTCTATTACTACCTGTCGTTCATTCTGCTGGCCTTCGCTGAAACCAGGTACTTTGCACAGCTTTTGCTGACCTATCTGACAGAACCGGTTCTGCAAATCGTAAAAGGTATCATCAGCTATGTTCCCAACCTGATCATGTTGGCACTTATCACTTGGGTAACATTTTATATTATCAGAGGCTTGCGCGTGTTCTTTGACACAGTCGAAGCCGGGACTTTTGACCTAGGTGACTTTGAAAAACATTGGATAAATCCGACTTTTAACATCACCCGAGTTGTGGTGATTTTAATCGCGTTAGTTTTTGCTGTTCCCTATATTCCCGGCTCGGACTCTGCCGCTTTTCAGGGATTGACGATCTTGGTTGGCGCGATGCTTTCGTTGGGCGCAAACTCGGTCGTTTCAAATATGCTTGCCGGGTTATTCGTTATTTATCGCCGCTCAACATCGATAGGAGACCGAATTCAAATAGGAGATCACATTGGCGACGTTGTGCAGATCAAGTTGATGGAAACCCATCTGAAATCGATCAAGAATGAACTGATTTCGATTCCCAATGCGCAGCTAATGAATTCAGATGTCGTCAATTTCTCGAAAAAGACGGACGGTAACGGCCTTTTGCTCCACACAACTGTCGGGATAGGTTATGAAGAGCAGCCTGAAAAAGTCGAAGCCATGTTGGTCGAAGCCGCAAACCGTACCAAGGGGATCAAGGCCAAACCGGAACCGTTTGTGTTATGGACAGCTTTGGCCGACTACGCGATCAACTATCAGATAAACGGGTACACCACTCGTGGCAGTATTATTCCGAAAATCAAATCGGACCTGCATCGCAATATCGTAGCCGTTTTCAATGAAAATAATGTTCAGATCATGACACCGTCCTATATGGCGGATCCGCAAGAACCGAAGATTCCAACAGACGAGTGGGACGGTCACCTGTCCCACGAGAGCCACGAGGAAGCTGAGAAGTAAGCAAGAATTGCCGTGACGGTGCTACACCCTGCCCACCATTTGGTGCATAAGCAGCAGCAGTGATTCACGCATCAAGGATCTAACCAATGCACGACATCCGGGCAATTCGCGAAAACCCAGCCGCATTCGACGCCGCTTTAGCGCGCCGCGGGGATGCGCCTATGTCGTCAGACCTACTGCGGCTCGATGAAAGTCGGCGGGCTAAGATACTGGCAGCAGAAACTGCTCAGGCCGATCAGAACAAAGCCAGTAAAGAGGTTGGCGCTGCCAAAGGCCGAGGTGATGAAGCCGAATTCGAACGTCTGCGCACGTTGGTCGCAGAGAAAAAGGCCGAAGTTGCCCGGATGCAAACCGAGGCCAAGGATCTCGACGCATTGCTGGTCGATCAACTGGCGCGCATCGCCAACCTGCCTGCTGATGACGTTCCGGAAGGTGCGGACGAAGATGACAATGTCGAGGTCAACCGCTGGGGCACCCCGCGTACATTCGATTTCACACCCAAAGAGCACTATGAAATCCCTTCAGTTGCAGCGGCAATGGACTTTGAAACAGCTGCCAAAACCAGCGGCAGCCGGTTTGTAAACCTGTCCAAAGGCGTGGCACGCGTCCATCGCGCGTTGGCC